>DATLYJ010000008.1 GCA_035574915.1 Dehalococcoidia bacterium
GCTGCACGAAGTCGGGCGCGAAGTAGGCATCGAGCTGGTCGAGCCGGTTGGCGTTCCAGGCCTCCTCGATGGCGAGCACGACCTTCTTGTTGGCGTCTGACATTTCTCGCCTCCTTTCGGTAGTGGGGGCTAAGCGTAAGCTAGGGCTTACGGACTGTCAAGCCGGGGCAACAAGATTGGCGGGCCGGTGGGCTCTACGGACCAGGGATCAGGAGCAGCCACCTCAGTCCGCTGAGTTCTCTCCGCCATGGTCCACCTCATCCAACCGGCAGAGACTCATCGCCGGCTTAGGGGGACGCATTACGGTCAGATCAGGAAGTCGCGCACGACCTCAACAAACCGCTGGAACTGGTCGTGGTGCACCCAGTGGCCCGCGTCCTTGATCACGACGGAGCGCATGTCGTGGAAGGCGGACGCGCGCCCGAGGCGGTTCGGGTCCTGGTGCCAACTCTCGGAGCCGCGGACCAGGAGTACCGGCGCGCGGATCGCGTTCCAGATCGCGCGGGCGTCTTCGTCATTCCACTCGTAGGGGCTGCGGATGCGCGTGAAGTTATCGAACTTCCAGGTGTAGGAGCCGTCCTCGAGGCGGCGCGTGCCGTGCCTGGTGAGGTGGAGCGCGAGCTCCGGGGAGAGATGACGGTTGGCCTCCCGCATGCGTTCCGCCGCCTCTTCGAGCGTGGCGTAGCGACGCGGCTGGCGCTGCTCGAGATCCCACATGTAGGCGAGGTAGTCGCGCATGCGGGCGTCGGCCGGGCGGTGTCTGCCTCCCCGCGGCCCCAGTCCTTCGATCGACACGACCCTGGCGACGCGCTGCGGCATCGTGCCGGCGTACTCGAGGACGACGCCGCCACCAAGCGAGTGGCCGATCAGCGCGACGGGAAAGCGGCCTACGGTCTCGATCAGCTTCGCGAGGTCCAGTACGTAGTCGATGACCGAGTACTGGCTGCCGATCGCCCAGTCGCTGTCACCATGGCCCCGGAGGTCGGGCGCGTAGACGCAGAAGCGGTCGAGGAGGGCGTTAGCGACGAAGTCCCAGCTGCGAGCGTGGTCGCGGCTGCCGTGGACCAGGAAGAGGGGCGGCCGGGATTCGTCGCCCCAGACGGCGTAGTGCAGGCGCAGGCGGGCGGATTCATAGAAGCGGGAGGTGGGCTCGATCATCGGCGTCAGCTTATGAGTGGGGAAGGCGACGGGCAACAAGCCGGGCCGGCGCACGGCATCAGCGTACGGGGAGGAGCTCGGCGACTGTCGGCCCCGTGGGCGCCGGGAAGCTGCCGCCGGGCGGCTCCCTGGTGACCAGGATGCGCTCCACGCCGTCGAGGTCGCGCTCTCCGACTACGGTGAGGCCGACGAAGGGATCCGCATCCGCGGTCGCCAGCGACCGGTAGCGGCCGTCCTGGACGGCCCAGACCTGGTAGACGCCGGCGGGGCCCAGGGTCGGGAACAGCCAGCCGCGAAGGACGTAGGTCTCCTTCTCCGCGACGTAAACGGCGCGCGCGCCCGGCGCCCGCCCGAAGGGCTCGGTGCTGTGAAAGCGGACGTGGGAGGTGCCGTCGCGGGTCACGTCGAGGATGAGCGCGATGGACACGCCGGCGACGAGCAGGAGCAATACGAGGAGCGCTGCCCCGGCCGTCATCATGGCTGAGCCCCTGGAGCGCCGCACTTCGGGCACGAGCACGTCCAGCGAGAGGAGGCGCGTCATCAGAGGAAGACGGCCGGATGGCGCTTCGGCCGCCGGGCCACGCCGGTACGCAGGGCGGCCTGGGCGACCTCGCGGGCCACGGCGCGGGCGACGTTCCGGTTGAAGACGCTGGGGATGATGTACTCCTCCGACAGCTCGTGCTTGCCGACTGTGCCCGCGATGGCGTTCGCCGCGGCGACCTTCATCTCTTCGTTTATCTCGGTGGCGCGGACGTCCAGGACGCCGCGGAAGAGGCCGGGGAAGCAGAGGACGTTGTTGATCTGGTTGGGGTAGTCGGAGCGGCCGGTAGCGAGGATTCTGGCCGCGCCGACCGCCTCCTCATACGGGATCTCTGGGTCGGGGTTTGCGAGCGCAAAGACGATCGGGTCTTTGTTCATCTTCTGGATATCGGCGGGACCGATGACGTTTGGCGCCGAGACGCCGATGAACACGTCGGCGCCCTCGATGGCGTCGTGTATGGTGCCGGGACCGCCTTCAGGGTTCGTGGTCCTAGCGAACCATTCCTTGATCGGGTCCATCCCTTCGGGCCGGCCGGGGTAAACGATGCCGTAGTGGTCGACGCCGATCATGTCCCTCACGCCGGCGGCCATGAGTATTTTGGCCACGGCCGTGCCGGCGGCGCCGACGCCGCAAATGCAGACTCTGATGTACTCCATGCTCTTGCCGACGATGCGCAGGGAGTTGATCAGCGCAGCGAGCACCACCACGGCCGTGCCGTGCTGGTCGTCATGGAACACGGGGATGTCGAGCTCCTGTCGCAGGCGCTCCTCGATCTCGAAGCAACGGGGCGCCGAGATGTCCTCCAGGTTGATGCCGCCGAAGCCGGGCGCCAGCGCTTTCACGGTACGCACGATCTCGTCTGGGTCCTTGGTGTCCAGGCAGAGAGGCCAGGCGTCGACGCTACCGAACTCCTTGAAGAGCATCGCCTTGCCCTCCATTACGGGAAGGGCGGCGCTGGGGCCGATGTCCCCGAGGCCGAGGACGGCGGTGCCGTCGGTGACGATGGCGACCGTGTTGTGCTTCGTGGTCAGGGTCCAGGCGGCGTCCGGGTCCTGGGCGATGGCGCGGCAGATGCGCGCGACGCCGGGCGTGTAGACCACCGAGAGGTCGCGCCGGGTGCCGACCGGCACCTTGTTGTGCACCTCGATCTTGCCGCCGAGGTGGGCGATGAAGACGCGGTCGGAGGCGCTGCGGACGATGAGGCCAGGCACCTTCTTCATCCGCTCGATGATGTAGCGGGCGTGCTCCGAGTCGTCGGCGCCGACCGTGATGTCGCGCACCATGGTGTCGCGGTCCGCCTCGACGAGGTCGATGGAGCTGATGTTGCCGCCGGCGTCGCCGATGGCGGAGGCGACGCGTCCGAGCATGCCGGGCGTGTTCGGGTACTGCGCCCGGATGGTGACCGAATAGCCGCCGCCCGGAATCACGCCCTCGACCGCTAGGTTGATGCGGCGGCTGGGTCGGCTACTGCGGGGCATAGACGTCTCCTGGGCTCTGGCGCACTGCGCTCCCGGACGGATGGTGGAATAGATTATACGGCGCTAACCCGTCCGGTCCGGCCGCGAGTCGCCGGGAGCGGACGGCAGATCAGGCGACGCTGACCGGCAGCTCGCGCACGCTACGGAGGATGAAGGAGCCCTGGTAGCGGACGTCCTCCTTTGCCAGCCGGAGGCGCGGGAAGCGGCGGACGAGGGCACCGATGGCGACCTGGGCCTCGGCGCGCGCGAGGATGCCGCCCAGACAGGTATGGGGCCCCGACCCGAAGGCGATGTGGTAGTTCTCCTGTCGCTCGAGGTCCATCTCCTCCGAGTCGGCGAAGACCTCGGGGTCGTGATTGGCCGCCATGAACATGAGTAGGACCTTGTCGCCGGCCTTTATCGTTTTGCCGCCCAGTTCCACGTCGACGACGGCCTTGCGGCGGACGGCGTGCACGGGCGCGTCGAAGCGCAGGAGCTCGTCGACGGCGGAGCGGATGAGATCGGGCTGTCTCTGCAGCTTTGCGAGCTGGTCCGGGTGGCGCAGGAGCTGGTAGACGGCGTTCGTTATCAGGCTGCCAGTAGTCTCCTGGCCCGCGCCGTAGAGGATCGTCGCCGTATCCAGCACCTCTTCCGCCGTCATTTTGCCTTCGGCTTCCGCCTTGAGGAGGGCCTGGACGGCGTCGTCCATCACCTCGGCGCGGTGGCGCTCGAAGGCTTCCTTGAACCATCGGTCCTGCGGCGTTTCGACGTCCTCATCGCCTGACGGCGCCTGGCGGCGACGGCGCGCAGGGCCCGCGGCCATGCCCGCTGAAGCAGGCATCGGGGCGCTCTCCTCGTGCGCGGCCGGCGCGGGCCTGGGAGGGCGCCCTTCGCCCCCCGTGTCTTCCATGCCGAAGGCGTTCAGGGGCCCGCGCGGCCGTTCCGGCGGCACGTAGGGCAGGCCCATGATCTCGCTGATGATGCGCCGGGGGAGGATGCGCGCGTAGTCCCAAGCGACATCGAAGCCGCCGCGCTCTTCGGCCTGGTCGAGCTGCGCGTCGACGATCTCCTGCATACGCGGCACGAGGGCTTCGACCGCCGTCGAGCCGAAGTGGTGTGCGACCGGGCGGCGGAGACGGGAGTGCTCGGGCGGGTCGGCGGTGACCATCATGGTCGGGCGCATCCAGCGGCGCTGGGGCGGCCGGTTGGTTGCGGTGAAGCGCGGGTCCTTCGCCACCTGGACGACATCGTGGTAGCGGGTGAGGACCCAGTGGCCCAGGGGCTCGCACCAGTGGACCGGGTCCTCTTGCCTGAGCTGCCGGTACTGCGGCCAGGGGTCCTGCAGCCATGAGTCCTCCCAGGGCGTGAACTTCACCGGCGCCATGCTTCGCCTCCACTGGCTATTGGCTGCGACACGTCTACCAGGACCGTGTCTCCCTCGACCTTCACGGGGTAGGTCGCAATGGGCTCCGTCGCGGGGCCTGCGACTACTGAGCCGTCGTCGACTCGAAAGCGGCTGAAGTGCCAAGGGCACTCGATCACGCCGCCGGTCAGGGCGCCCTGGACCAGCGGGCCGTCCAGGTGGCTGCAAATGGCAGCGAAGGCGTACAGGCGCCCGCCGACGTTCGCGACGATGATCTCCGTGCCTTCGGTCTCGTACTCGCTGTAGGCGCCCGGGGGGATGTCCTCCAGCCGCGCGATGGCTACGTATGCCACCATCTCCACCTCTGCGACGGCTCACGGGACGCGTGCTCCCGTGGCGCCATCGTACGACTCGGCGGGGCGATGTCAATTGCGCCTGGCGGCGCTGGACGCGGCCGGGGTCAGTGGGAGGTGATGTTGGCCGGGAGCGCTTCCGCCGCCAACGCCCCGTCGCCGATGTGGTCGTCGGAGGAGTTGCGGAACTCGCGCCGGGCGCCGCAGAGGCGGCAGACTCCCTCGCTCGTTGGGCCATTAGGGGCCGCGATGACCCAGCGGTGGCGGCAGCGCTCCGCCGATGAGGGCGGCGGTTCGGTCCAGATCGACTCGTTCATTGCACTATGGTTTTCGGCGCCGGAGGAGGTGGTCTTGAGGCCGGAGGGCAGGCGAGACGGCGCCGCCTCGCCTGCCCTCCGGGTTTCACTGCGGGGCCTGCTGGCCGATTGGAGAAGCCGACGTGACGCGCTGGCGTTTCTCCAGCCTCCGGCGCGGGTTCATGAGGGCGGTCAGGCGAAAGGCCGCTTCCAGGGTGCAGCTCATGTAGCCCTGCACGGGGAAGTCCTCGCGGTGCTGCTGCAGGCCCTCGGTCCGTGGCCGCTTGTCACGCCGGAGGAGGCGCACCGAGGCCGTGCCACTGAGCTCGACCGCATCGCCGCTAGTCAGATCCGGCACCAGGAGGGAGAACCGGCCGGTGGCGCGGATGTTGCCCGCGCTCTTCAGCATGCCGTCGCCGACGTATTCATCCCATTCGAGGCGCGCGGCCGGTGGGTCGAGGCGGAGGAAGCCCGGCGGCCCGCCGCGGTGCGAGACGTCGACGATGCCGTCGGGACTGATGCTCGCCAGGAAGGACGTCTCCGCCGACCCGACGGTGCGGGCCAGCCAGTGGTCGTCCAGCGTCACTTCCGAGCGGGATACAGGGCCGAAATGGAGCGCAGTCTCGACCGGCGCCGAAGGCGCGACGTACTTGCGGCAATTCGTGAAGGTCTCGGTCGCCTCCAGCCTCAGTGTGTCGCCTTCGCGAGAGAGGAGGCCGTTCAGGCGCGCGCGGCGGGCCATCGCCAGGTTTAGCGCCAGTCCGCCCGCGGACACCGTCCCCTCGATTGAGGGCGCCTCCGTGCCGCCGAGGGGCACCAACACGGTCGACGGCCCGGCGACCTCCACGACCGGGGCCTGGCCGGAGACTGCCATGAAGCCAAGGCGGCCGCGGGCGCCTTCGGTCGCCAGGATGATCATGTCGGCGGTGGCGCAGAACTCCGTTACGGGCCCGACCCAGCTTGCGAGCATGTCTGCCACGCGTCGCGTGTTCGCCTCGCTCTGCACCTCGATCTGGCCGGGGTGGTACTTCAGGGTCATGGTGGTCCTCCAGCGCGTCATCGCGTGGCCCTTCCTCAGGAGGAAGGGCCACGCTGACTCCTAGGCTTTCGCTTCGAAGACCCGGTTGGTGGCCGAGGCCGCCGCCCTCCGGAACGACGCGAAGCCGGCGGCATCGAACACGCCCTTCAATTCCGCGTCCGTGGCGAGGGTCCCGAGCGGCTCGCCGCCCTCGGCGATCGCGTGGGGCGTGCAGACCAGCACGGAGGCGGCGGAGAACAGGCGGCCTACCGGGTTAAGGTTCTCCTCGACGGTATCGCCGGCCATCGGCTCCACGAGCATCACGAGGCCGCGGGGCCTAAGGGCGGCGCGGGCGTGGCGGGCGGCGCCGTAAGGGTCTCCCATGTCGTGGAGGCAGTCGTAGTAGGTCAGGAGGCCGTAATCGCGGCCGGGGAAGTCCTGCGCCGCGGCGACCTCGAAGGTCACGCGGTCGGCGACGCCCGCTTCCAGCGCCGCCCGGCGCGCGGCCTCGATGGATGGGGCGTGACTGTCGAACCCAAAGAAGCGTGACTTCGGGTACGCCCTGGCCATGATGATGGTCGAGACACCGTAGCCGCAGCCAACGTCGGCGACGGTCGCGCCCTCGAGCAGTCGGGCTTCGGCGCCATCCAGGGCCGGGATCCAATTCTGCACGATGTTGCCGACGTACCCCGGCTTGAAGAAGCGCGCGGTGCCGGCGAAGAGGCCGGGGTCGTGCTCGCCCCAGAGGAGCCCATTGCCCGCCCGGATTGCCTCTGCGATCCTGGCTTCGTCCCTGGCGATCGAGACCATGAGGCCAAAGCCGCCCGCCATGGCGGTGGCGGCTTCGTCGTCCGCGAACACGGCCGCCTGCTCGGGCGACAGCGAGAAGCGGCGGGTCGCCGGGTCGTAGTCGACGTAGCCGGACGCGGCCTGGTTGACGAGCCAGTGGCGAAGGTAGCGCTCGCTCAGGCCGGAGCGCGCGGCCAGTTCCCCCGCGGTCGCCGGGCCACTGGCCGCGAGGGTCTTGTAGAGCCCCAGCCTGTCGCCGATGGTCACGAGAGCCGCCGTGACGACGCTCCCGAGGTCGCCGAGAGCCTGCCCCAGTATCGAATTCAGCCTTTCCTGGTCGATGGTTGTCGTGGTCATGTCCTACCTCCCATGCGTTTTGCCGTGTTGGTTAGCAATCCGTCGTCTGCCGGTGTCGCATATGCCCTCCTGTCTCAGCCATGTCAGGAGTCTGGCGAGGACGGGAGGCGCGGATATCCGTACGACTACGGAATGTGATTGGTCCGAGGCTACGTAGATCGCGAAACTACGGGGGCGGGGTTACTGACCGGCGGCGAGGCCGCGCCCGACGGCCCAGGCCGCGAGTTGAGAGCGGTTCGAGAAGCCCATCTTGGCCATGGCGTTCGCGACGTGGGTCTCCACGGTGCGAGCGCTGAGCACCAATTGGTCGGCGATCTCGCGGTTGGTTAGCCCGCGCGCGATGAGAGAGGCTATCTCCGCCTCGCGGGCCGTGAGGGCGTCGACGTGCTCGCGACCGCCGCGGCGCCTCAGGGTCGCGGGCAGGTGCTCGCCGGCGCGCTCGATGTAGGCCTCACGCATCGCTTCGGGGACGCTGGCGGCCAGGCGCTCGACGAGCGCGAGGGCGGCGTTGGCGTGCTCGCGGGCAGGGTCGCGCTGGCCCTGTGCGTGAAGCGCGCGGCTGAGGTCCGCGTGCAGCCGCCAGAGCGCCGAGAGGTGTCCGTTGGCCTCAGCGGCGGCCAGTCCCGACCGGAGGGATGCCAGCCCTTCCTCGACGCGTCCGAGGCCCAGCAACGCCAGGCCCTTGTGCCGGGCGACCCTGACCGCGGTCCGGCCGGGAAAGACGCTTGCGCTGTCCTCCTCCAACCTCAAGGCCCGTTCGAGGGCGCGCTCGTGCTCGCCTGTGGCCAGGTCCAGCTCGATCGCGCCGGCGTGATACCAGCGCTGGCTCATGCCGCGCACCCGGTCCAGTGGCACCGGAGGGACCGAGGCGTACAGATCGCGCGCGAGGTCGGGGCGCTTCAGGTCGATGAAGGCCTGGCACAGCAGGCATGCCGCCTGCGCGATCCAGGCGTCCGAGTTCATCTCGCGTCCAAGGCCTAATGCCACCTCCAGCGCCGGCCGGGCCTCGTCCGCGTGCAGCAGGTCAAGGTAGATGGCGCCCAAGGAGCAGAGGGCCGCCGCCTCCCATTGCGAGTGCCCGATCTCGCGGGAGAGATCGACCGATTCGCGCGCGTGGGCGAGGGCGAGCTCGTATTCGCCCTGGGGGGCGAGGCAGAAGGCGGTCTGCCAGAGGGCATACGACTCCGCCGAACGGGAGCGCGTCCGGCGCGCGACCTCGATGGCCCGTTCGCAGTAGGCCCTGGCCTCGCGAAGGGGGAGGGCAGCGGGGGACATGTCGGTCTGGTACGTGCCGCTGGCGATAGGGATTGAGGCCAGCGCGGAGGTCAGCGTGCGCAGGTCGCCGAGCGCTTCGAGGCGGGGCACCGCCTCCAGGTAGTAGCCCAGGCCGTCGGGGAATTCCCCGGCCTGGTAGCAGGCCATGCCCAGGAGGTCCAGCGTCTGGGCCTCGCCGGCCTCGTCGCCGGCGGCGCGGAACATTGCCAACGCCTCCTCACTGAGGCGCCGCGCCTCAGCGAAGTTGCCGGTGTTCGAGTACCAGTTGCCAAGCCGGTTGAGGCTTGTCGCCTCCGCCGAAGGGTCATCCAGGGCGCGGGCGAGCGTCACCGCCTCGCGGTAACACTCTCCCGCGCGCGCGTAGTCGCGAGAAGCCCAGAGCAACCCCAGGTCCAGCACGGCGCGCCAGCGCGTGCGGGCATCGCCCTCCTCTGCCGCGGCCGCCGCGGCGCGCTCGTAGGCGCTTCGCGACTCCTCGAAGTCGCCGAGAATGTCGAAGGCCGTCGCCGTGTGGAGGTGCAGCGGCGCCTTGAAGGCGCCGGGCACATGCTCGGCGGCCTCGAGCGCGCGGCGCAGGTGCTGGAGCGCCGCGGCCGGGGCGTAAAGGGCGAGCGCGCGCACGCCGGCCCGGGCGGAGTACTCCAGCGCCCTCTCCCACTCGGAGGCCTCGAAATAGTGCCAGGCGAGGTCCTCGACGCGGCTGTCGAGGTCGTCCGCGTACAGGTGCTCCATCGCCTGGGCGATGCGACGGCTGAGAGCCCGGCGCTCGCGGAGGAGGAGGCCCCCGCGCACGGCCTCGCGGGTGAGGGCGTGGCGGAACGCGAAACGGTCGTCCGCTTCCTCGACAACGATCTGGGCCGCGACGAGCTCCTTGATGAGGCCGAGAAGTTCGGACTCGGCCAGGCCCGAGAGGTGCTGGAGGAGGCCGAAGTCGAAGCGCAGGCCGGCAACGGCGGCGAGCGACAGCACGCCCCGCGCCCGCTCCGACAGGCCCGCGGTGCGGCGCTTTACTGCCTCCTCGACGCTGCGCGGCACGTCGACCTCGGCGATGCGCAGGCGGTCGATCCCCTCGAGCCCGCCGGCCTGGTCGGCGAGAGAGCGCAGGACCTCTTCGACGAAAAACGGGTTGCCTTCGGAGAGCTGGTGGACCGTGTGCAGGAGGTCGCCGCGGCTGGTCCGGCCGCCGAGGATGGCCCGGAGCATCCGGTCGACCTGCGTCACCGTGAGTGGGCCCAGCGCGACCTCCGCAGCCAGGCGCTCGCGATCGAGCTGCGCCAGGAATGCGCCGAGGGCCGGCGTGACCTCGTCGCTGCGATATGTGAGCAAGAGGAGGCAGCCGGGCACGGCCTGCCGGGCGACCTGGAGGATGGCGTCGAAGCTGCTGGTGTCACCCCAGTGCGCGTCCTCGAACACGATGAGCAGGGGCCGGGATGCGGCCAGCGCCGCGATGAACGAAGACAGCGCCTCCAGGGCGCGGCGCTTTTCGGCCGCCGCCCCGGTCTCGAGCGGTTGCACCCCGGCGGCCCGGGCATTGCTGATGCGGGCGAGCGATGGTTCGATGTGGACGAGGTCGCCGGCCAGCGGCCGCAGAGCCGGCAGGGCTTCTTCCAGCACCGCGACCTCGCGCAGAAGGCGGGCAACGGCGGAGTAGGGGATGCCTTCATCCTGCTCGAAGAAGCGCGCTTGCAAGACGCGCGTACCCGTCGCCGCCGCGAGGCGCGCCAGTTCGCCGGCCAGCCGGCTCTTGCCGATGCCCGCCTCTCCGGAGACCAGGGCAAGGCGGCCGCGCGCGGTGGAGGACTCCAGGAGCGCCTGCAGGCTCTCCAGGGCTTCGGCCCTGCCCACCATCTCCGGGCAGACGATGGGGCGCGAGAACACGCTGCTCACGGGCGGCCTCCCTCAAACCGCAACGCCGGCCTCTGGAGGCAGCGCCAGCCCATCGGGCCGCTCCTGCCGGAGCGGCGGCCGCGCCAGCAAGATCAGCACCAGCCCGACCGCCGAGAACATCGCGAAGAGGACGAAGGCCAGGGTGTAGCTGCCTGTCTCATCGTAGAGGAAGCCGGCCAGCACGGGCCCGCCCGCGCCGAAGACGATGGAAAACGGCATGGCCACCGAGCGTATCCGGCCGAGGTGCGTGCGACCGAAGTAGCTCGCCCAGACCGTCTCCTGCAAGGGGACCATCCCCCCGATGCCCAGCCCGTAGAGGGCGAGCACGGCGATGGACAGCGCCTCTGACCGCCCGGCGACCGCGAGCAGGGCAATTATGGAGACGCCCGAGAGCGCGAACCCGGCGGCGCTGAGCATGCGGGCGTGGAAGCGGTCCATAAGCGCGCCCCAGACGGCCTTCGAGATCAGGGCCGACCAGGACATGACGCTGAACAGTCCGGCCGCCGTTGCGCGGCTGTAGCCCTGGTCCGTGAGAAAGGAGAAGAGGTGGAGCAGCATGGCCCCGAGCCCAATGTTAGCAACGCCGTAGGCGAGGATGATGAGCCAGATCGTCCGCGTGCGGACTGCCTCGGCCCGCGTCCACTGGACTTCGGATGCCGCGGAGGCGCGGCGGTGGCTGGCGGCAAAGGCTTCAGCTTCCTCGGGGCTCATGCCGTCCGGCGTCATGCCGGCCTCCTCGGGAGAGCGCCGGACGACGAAGGCGGCCGGGATGATCGTCGCCCAGACCAGGAGGCCGGTCAGCACCCAGGCCGTCTGCCAGCCGTAGGCTTCCACCCACCAGGAGGCGAGCGGCGCCATGAGGACGCCGCCCATCGAGACGCCGGCCGAGGCGATCGAGACGGCCATGCCACGCCGCACGACGAACCAGCGCGCCACCGTAACGTTGACCACGAGATTGCCGAGGAGCGCGTTGCCGGCCGTGTGGCCGATGCCGCGGATGAGGTAGAACTGCCAGAGGCTCTCGACGCGGCTGAGGAGGATGAGCGACGCCCCGGAGATGACGCCGCCAGCCAGCATGAGGGGGCGCGGCCCGCGTTTGTCGACCTGGACGCCGACGAAGAGGCCCAGGGCGCCCATGACCACGGTGGAGACCGTCTGGACGGCCGAGAAGTCGCCCCGGGACCAGCCGAGGTCCTCGGTCATGGGCTTCAGGAAGACGCCGGCGGCATAGGCGGACGTGCCGGCGGAGATGAACTGGGCAACGAGCGCAACGCCTACGATATACCAGCCGTAGAAGATCGCGGGCCGTCGCAGGGCAACGCCAGTCACAACGTCAGTCCGTGTCGATCTCCGCGCCGGGATAGTATCGTTCGCCGATCACGCCTTCGGCCTCGAGGGCGGCGAGATCCTCTTCGGGAAGGCCCAGGAGGCCGGAGAAGACCTCGCGGTTGTGCTCGCCCAGGTTGTTCGTGGCCAGGCGCACCTCGGACGGCGTCTCGCTCATGCGCCAGAGCACGCCGGCGCGCTCGTAAGGGTTGGCCGGCGGGTGGTCGGCCGTGATCCAGAAGCCGCGCTCGCGCAGGTGCGGGTCCTGGAGCAAGGAAGGGATGTCATATACCGGCCCGGCGGGCACGCCGGCGGCCCGGAGCCACGCCGCGGCCTCGTCCTGGCCCCGGGAGCGCGTCCACTCGGCGACGCCGCGCTCGACCGCGTCCCGCTGCTCCAGCCGCCCGAGCAAGTTCCTGAGCTCGGGTTGCCGCGCCCATTCCGGCTCGCCCATGGCTTTCACGAGCGCCGGCCACTGGTCGTCGGCGCGGACGGCGATGGCAATCCAGGAGCCTTCCTCGCGGCAGGGGAACACGCCGTGCGGACAGGCGGTAGGGTCGGAGTTGCCAAGCGGTTGTGCGACACGGCCGTTCATCGACCATTCGAGCACCGGCCGCGGCAGGTGCGTGAGGAGCACCTCCGCCTGCGACAGGTCGATGTACTGGCCCTTGCCGGTCCGCTCGCGGTAGTGCAGAGCCGTCATGATGGCAAACGCGAGGAGAAGAGCGCCCGTTGCATCCGAGTGGAAGACGCCGACCGGCGTCGTCGTCGGGTCGGAGTCGGGATAGCCGCGGAGGTACATGTGGCCGGTGAAGGCGTCGAGCCCGCTGCCGAGGGTTGCGTAGCCCTTGTAAGGCCCGCGTTCGCCCCAGCCGGGCATGGAAACCATGACCAGGTCCTCGCGGACTTTGCGCAGGCTCTCGTAGTCGAGCCCCATCCGGTCGATCGTCCCCGCGCTGTATCCGATGACGAACGCGTCCGAGACGGCGACGAGGCGCTCGAGCAGAAGGCGCCCTCGCGGGTGCATCACGTTCAGCGTGACCCCGAGCTTGTTGCGGTTGGCGAGGTGATAGGTGGTGGAGAGGTCCCAGGGGCGGTCGGGGTCGCCGGGGATGGCGGCCCGCTGCGCCGGGTTCATGGTGGCGAGCTGGACCGGGCGCGTCATGGAGGCGCGAGGATAGGACTCGACGCGAATGACCTCGGCGCCGAGGTCTCCCAGGAGGGTAGTGCCCATGGGGCCGGCCCAGACCTCGGTCATGTCGAGGACGCGGTAGCCTTCGAGGGGCTGCGGCATCAGATCACTCCCGTCCCGGAGAGGACCCTGAGGTCGTCGTTACCGTAACCAAGCAGCTCGCCGTAGACCTCGGCGTTGTGCTGGCCGAGGAGCGGCGCCGGACGTCTGAGCGACCAGGGCGTCTCCTGCATCTGGAAGGGCGCCCCGGGCAGGGTCACCTGACCGGCCGCGGGGTGCGCGTGCTCGACGAAGAAGGCGCGCTCCTGCACCTGGGGGTCGTTGAAGACCTCGTTTACGGTCTGGATCGGCGCGCACATGACGCTGAATCGCTGCAGCTCGGCGAACGCCTGGGCACGAGTGCGCTCGGCGAACCAGGGCAGGAGGAGGGCCTCCAGTTCGTCGCGATGTTCCATGCGGGCGGCAAGCGTCGCGAAGCGCGGGTCCGAGAGGAGTTCGGTCATGCCGATGGCCCGCAGGAGGCGCCGGAAGAAGCGTTCGCCGGCGGCGATCATGAGCATGTAGCCATCGGCGCAGGGCACGACACCGGCGGTCGGGCTAATCGTGGCCTCAACCGGCTTCGGCACTGTGCCGCCCATGGTGTAGAAGAGGGTGCGCGTGTCGACGTTGCCGGCGAGGGCCTCCAGGCCGCTGATGTCGACGTGCTGGCCGATGCCGAAGCGGCGGGAGGCAAACAGCGCTCCCATGGTCGCCACGGCGGCGGTCGCGCCCGTCTGAAACCAGAGGGTGTCGGGCGCGTAGCGCAGAGGTTCACGGTCGGGCTGGCCGTGGATGTACATGCGGCCGCTCATCGCGAACAGGGCTATCTCCTCCGAGCTGTAGTCGGCGTAAGGTCCCGTCTGGCCGAAGGGCGTGATCGATGTCAGGACCAGCTTCGGGTTGACGCCACGCAGCCGCTCCCAGTCGAGCCCAAGGGCGCGCGCCCGAGAGGGCAGGTTGTTCTCGATGAGGACGTCGGCCCAGGCGACCAGCTTGTCGAGCAGCATGCGCCCGCTTCGAGTCGAGTAGTCGAGGGTGATGCCGCGCTTGTTGGCGTTCAGGTAGAGAAAGAGGCCGCTCTTTTCGGGGTGGGGCAGGTCGCCGGGAAAGGGCCCGGTGCGGCGTGAGGGGTCGCCTTCGAGGGGCTCGACCTTGATCACGTCGGCGCCGAAGTCGGCAAGGAGCCTGGCGCAGTAGGGGCCCGGGATGTCGGAGCCCAGGTCAAGCACGCGGACATCGGATAGCGCCAGGTCGGCCATCGGCCCTCCGTGAGTCTGGGCTACCGGCGATACTGAATCCGCGGGCCTCTCGTGTCAATGCGCCCGTCGACAGCTCGCCCGGGCCTGCGGTAGGCTGCCGGGCATGGCGGCGGAGGCCCAGGAGTTCAGCGCCCAGGTCGAGTGCGCCGGCGGCCGGACCTTCGTCCGTCTCCCATTCGACGCGGACGCCCTGTGGGGCCGAAGGACCGCCACTACGTCGCGGGGGAGGTGGAGGGAAGGCGTATCCGCGCGCGGATCGAGGTGGACCGATCGGGGGCCCGGCTGCCGCTTGGCCAGGCCTGGCTCCGGGACTCGAACGTTGGCCCAGGGCAGAGGGTGCGGGTCCGGCTCGAACCCGAGGGCCCGCGGCCGGGAAACCTTCCCGAAGATGTCGAGGCCGCGCTCCGAAAGGAACCCGACGCGCTACGCCTCTTCGACTCCCTGGCGACCTTCTACCGGCGCAACTATGTCCGCTGGCTGGAGGCCCGCGAGGCGTCCCGAAACCCGGGCGAAGCGGCTCGAGGAGATGGTCTCGCTCCTCAAGCAGGGCATAAGAGAGCGCTAAAGGCGTTCGACCGCGCGGAGGCCCTCGAAGAGGTCCCTCTCGGTGGATCGTCCGCCATTCACGAGGCTGAAGACGCGGTAATAGTCCTGGGAACCCCAGAAGAGCTCGTGGTCCGCCGGGCGCAGCTTCAGTAGCTCCTCGTAGCCGGGGAGCTGGCTGCGGTGGCACAGCACCGCCTGCCAGACCCGCTCCCAGTACGGGCGCGCATCGAGCCGCGTGGTCATCACCCAGCGCTCCCAGGGCTGAGAGCGGCGCTCGATGCCGTCGATTATCATGACCAGCTCGCCGAACGCTTTCTCGTACTGGCGCAGTTGCTCGGCGTCATTGGCGCGGTAGTACAGCTTGCTCACGGTGTGGGGAAGCTCGCCGCCGGCGCCTGGCGCCGTCGCGGCGACGACGGCGGCGGTCGCGAACTGGCAGACGGCGATATGGTCGGGGTGGCCGTAGACGCCGTCGTGGGGGAAGGTGACCACGACCTCGGGGCGTACCTGCCGGATGCGCGACGCCATCTGCCCGATGATCGTCTTCGGGTCGGCCTCGTCCACGTGCCCGTCGATGTAGTCGAGGAAGCGGACGTCCCGGACGCCCAGGACCGCGGCGGCGGCGCGCAACTCCTCTTCGCGCACGCGGCCGAGCGACTCGGGGCCGGGAAAGTCCTTCTCCTCGCCCCACCAGCCATATTCACCGCGCGTCACCATGAGGAGATGCGTCTCGACGTCGGGGTCGTCGGCGTACATCGCCAGCATGCCGCCGATGCCGAGGGTCTCGTCGTCGGGGTGGGCCAGGATGCAGAGGAGCCTCAGAGGCATG
Organism: Dehalococcoidia bacterium; assembly: GCA_035574915.1. NCBI lineage: Bacteria > Bacillati > Chloroflexota > Dehalococcoidia > Dehalococcoidia bacterium. The sequence goes on from DATLYJ010000008.1 coordinate 15,686, forward strand.
GCAGGCGAACCATATCAGATGGCGCTCAGGGGATCAGCACGACCTTCCCTTGCGTCTCGCGGGCCAGCATCCGCCGGTGCACGGCTGCCGCGTCCGCCAGAGGCGCCACCTCGCCGATGACGATGCGCAGCCGGCCGGAGGCGAGCGCCCTCGCGAGCCGGTCGCGCGTGGCGGCCATGAGTTCGGGCACCTCCATCGCGGTCATGAGGTAGTAACCGACGACCGCCTGGTTAAGGCGCATCAGGCGCAGCGGGTTCAGCGGCGGCGGCGGGCCGGCGGACTGCCCAATCTCCACCAAGCGGCCGAAGGGCGCCAGGCACCGGAGACTGGCCTCGAAGACATCGCCGCCGACCGACTCCACGATGACATCAGCGCCGCGTCCGCCGGTGATCTCCTTCACCTGGTCCGGCCAGGAGGGGTCCGAGTAGTCGACGAGGGCATCGGCCCCGAGGTCCGCGGCCAGCTCCAGGCGCCGCTTGGAGCCCGCCGTGGCGATCACGCGCGCGCCCGCCAGCTTCGCCAGCTGCACGAGGAAGCTGCCGGTGCCGCCGGCAGCCGAGTGCACCAGCACCCACTCGCCGGGCCGGACCCTGCCGGCGACATGCAGGACCTGGTCTGCCGTCACGGCCTGCACAGGCAAAGCGGCTGCCTCGGTGTAATCGAGGCCGGCCGGGATCGGCGTCACGTACTCGACGCGGGCGACGCACTTCTCGGCGTAGCCGCCGCCCTCCGGGAGGACCGCCATCACGCGCTCGCCGGGCAGGAGGCCGGAGGCGCCGGGTCCCAGCGCTTCGACCTCGCCAGCCACTTCGAGGCCCGGGATCTGAGGAAAACGTGGCCGGAGGTAGTAGCGCCCCTCGGTCGTCATCGTGTCCGCGAAGTTCACGCCGGCGGCCCGCACGCGGATCAGGACCTCGCCGTTGCCGGGCGCCGGTTCCCCGGCATCCTCGTAGCGCAGGACCTCGGGGCCGCCGATCTCGTGGAAGCGGATAGCCTTCATTGCAATGCAGCGTAGCGTACAGAGTGCGAGGTGCAGGGGCGAGCGCGAGGCCCGGGCGGGCCAGGCCCGATTGGACGCGACCTGCATCCAGCCAGCTACGATGGCCGCGAGGTCCAGGCGTCCTGCTCGCGGTAGACTCGCCGACCCGCGCTACCGAAGCCGACGCCGTATCGGGCCTGCATCGGAACGCTTGTGCGATAATGGTCCCGCGTGGAGGAACGATCGGCGCCGGGAAGCGGTTGGCGCGTGTAGGTATGCCTGCGTTCAAAATCGTCTCCGATTTCAAACCGACCGGCGACCAGCCGGAGGCCATCGAGCAACTGGTGCGGGGCCTCGAGAAGGGCATGCGCGCGCAGACGCTGCTCGGCGTCACCGGCTCCGGCAAGACGTTCACCATGGCGAACGTCATCGAACGCTGGCAGCGGCCGACACTGGTGCTGGCGCCCAACCGCACGCTGGCCGCGCAGCTCTGCTCCGAGTTCAAGGAGTTCTTCCCGCACAACGCCGTCGAGTACTTCGTCTCCTACTACGACTACTACCAGCCCGAGGCCTACATCCCCCGCACCGACACCTACATCGCGAAGGACGCCGACATCAACGACGAAATCGACAAGCTGCGCCACGCCGCCACGCGCGCCCTCTTCGAGCGCAAGGACGTGATCATCGTCGCCTCCGTGTCCTGCATCTACGGCCTCGGCGACCCGGACGAGTACTCGAGCTTCGTCGTGCACTTCGCGAAGGGGCAGCGCGCGCCGCGTTCGACCGTGATGCGCCGGCTGGTCGAGATGCAGTACGAGCGCAACGACGCCAACGTCGTGCGCGGCAAGTTCCGGCTGCGCGGCGACACCCTGACGATAATGCCGGCCTACGAGGAGCTCGCCGTGCGCATCGACTTCTTCGGCGACGAAGTCGAGCGCATCCTGGAGTTCGACCCTCTCACGGGCGAGGTCGTGGCCGAACGCGACCATATCGACGTCTACCCCGGCAAGCACTTCGTCACCTCGCGCGACAAGCTCGAGCTGGCGATCGCCGACATCGAGGAAGAGCTGGAGGGGCGCCTGGCCGAGCTGCGCGCCGCGGGCCGCATCCTGGAAGCGGCGCGGCTCGAGGAGCGCACCCGTTACGACCTCGAGACGTTGCGTGAGTCCGGCTATTGCTCCGGCATCGAAAACTACTCGCGGCACCTGGCGCGCCGCCCCGCCGGCTCGACTCCCTGGACGCTGCTCGACTACCTGCCGGACGAGTGGCTGTTGTTCATCGACGAGTCGCACATCTCCATCCCCCAGGTCCGGGGCATGTACCACGGCGACATTTCCCGCAAGCAGACGCTGGTCGACTACGGCTTCCGCCTGCCCTCGGCGCTCGACAACCGCCCGCTGAGCTTCGAGGAATTCGAGGAGCACCTCGACCGCGTAATCTTCGTCTCCGCAACCCCCGGGCCCTACGAGCTGGAGCACAGCGAGCAGGTCGTCGAGCAGATCATCCGCCCCACCGGGCTCGTCGACCCCGTGATCCACGTGCGGCCGACCCGGGGCCAGATCGATGACCTCCTGGACGAGATCAGGGCTGTTGTCTCCAAGCAGCAGCGGGCCCTGGTGACGACGCTGACGAAAAAGATGGCCGAGGACCTTGCGGACTATCTGCGCGAGATGGGCGTCCGCACCCATTACCTGCATTCCGAGATCGACACCCTGGAGCGAGTCGAGATCCTGCGTGACCTGCGCCTCGGCGTGTATGACGTCGTGGTTGGCATCAACCTGTTGCGCGAGGGACTGGACCTGCCCGAGGTCAGCCTGGTCGCGATCCTGGATGCGGACAAAGAGGGCTATCTGCGGTCGGGGGGTTCCCTGATCCAGACGATCGGCCGGGCCTCACGCCACGTCGAGGGCCACGTGATCATGTACGCGGACACGATCACGGACTCGATGCGGGCAGCGATCGACGAGACCGAGCGCCGCCGGGCGAAGCAGATCGCCTATAACGAGGCGCATGGCATCGAGCCTGTGGGCATCGTCAAGGCAGTGAAGGACATCACCGACCACGTGCGCAAGGTCGCGGAGGAGAAGGCGCAGTACTCGGTCGACGGCAACCTGCCGAAGGACGAGTTGCTGCGCATGGTCCTCGAGCTGGAGCGGCAGATGAAGGCGGCGGCGAAGAACCTCGAGTTCGAGAAGGCGGCCCAACTCCGCGACCAGGTGGCGATGCTCCGCAAGGTCCTCGCCGACGACAAGGACTCCATCAAGGAACTGGCGGCGGTCGCCGGTCACGAGGGCATGCTGCCGTTCACGGACTCGCCGGCGATGCGCCGGGCGGCCCGAGAGGTGACGTACCGGCCCGGCCGGCGCGGCGCGCGCTACCGGCGGTAGCGCGCAACCGGCGTGGCCTGACCGCAGCCGCGTTCCGCAGCTGCATCGTCGAACCGGGGCAGGAAGGCACCGATGACTGGCAGGTGCCCGTCCTACGGCAGTCGCGGTCTTGTGCCCGAGGTGCCTTTTTCCCGGGGCGGCAGACCTTACTGACCTGCATGCGATACTGCCGGCGTCGCCCGTGATGGCCTCGCGCGGGGCCGGCGGGTAATCGACAAGCCTTACCAGGAGTCCGGCAGTGCTGTACGAAGAGCGGTTCACTCATGTCAAACGGGGCCTGGCCGGTGAATACCTCCGCTGGCACCGCCAGGACCACCGGGCCGTGGTCCACGAGAACGGCGGCCGCGTGCTGTGCGTGATGTCCGGCCTGATCGGCGCGCCGGCGACGGAGATACTACAGGTCGTCCGCTACCCGGACTTTGCCTCCTGGGAGCGGTCGCAGACAGTGGTGTCACCGGAGCGCGCGGAGCTCGTCGAGGGTGAGGAAGTGCGGCTGCTGCGCGCGATCGCCGCCCGGCCGAAGGACCGGCTGCCGGACGAGGACCGGCGCGCGGTCTACGGTTATCGCCGCTTCTTTACGCGCGGCGCCGACCTCGACGAGTTCGCCTACTGTTCCGGCGAGGGCGTGTGGCCGCGGATCGAGGCCCAGGGGGCCTGCATTCTGGGGCTGTGGACGACGGTCGCGGGCACAGAGCCGCAGGAGGTGGTGCTGCTCACTGGCTACCACGGCCCGGGCCACTGGGAGGAGACTCGCGGCAACCTGCCTATGCCGGAAGGATTCGACCCCGAGTTGTGGGAGCGGGGTCAGCGCCTGGGTGCCCGCCGCAACGAACTGACGCTGAAGTCGTGGGTGAAGCTGATGCGGGCAATCGAGCTGGACGAAAGACCGATGGCCGGCGCCGGGAGTTAGGCAGTTTCCTGTACGCAGATCGGCCGGGCCGCCTCTCGACCTGTTCTAATTCGCTGCTCCAACTGATAGCTTGTGGTGGCATCGGCGTTGCGAGGAGGCGCGAAGTGGGACCGACCTCGGAGAGGCTCAAGAGTTGGTCGCCGTGGGTCGTAAGCACCGGATTGACGCTGCTCCTCGCCGGCCTTGCGTGGGACGCCGTCCTGCACCGGGCCGACCCCGACCTGGCGGCAACCGAGGGCGTCTTCTCCGCCTCCAACCCGGGGCACGTGCTCTTCGGGGGCGGCATCGCGGTGATCGTTGCCGGCATCGTCATGTACCTGGCGGCTCGCGCCCTGGAGTCCAGGCGGCGTCTCGCGTTCGCGCTGCCGGCGGCGGGCATCCTGGCGCTGGCGACGGCGTCGTTCGGGCTGGCGGCGTCCACGGGGACGCTGGGAGGGGCACGCCACATCCATGAAGACGGGACGGTGCACACGCACAACCAGCACCAGGAGTTCGTGGCGTCTCAGGGACGGAACAAGGCGTCCTCGTCTCTCCCCGGCGTGACTCACGACCACGGCGAAGCGGCGGCGATCACGGCGGCGGAGCTCGAGGCGGCGGCGCGGCTGGTGGCTGACACGAGGGCGGCGTCGGTGCGCTTCGAGGACATCCAGGCCGCGCTCGCGGAAGGTTATTACCAGGCGGCCCCGCCGCGGAACGGCCTCGCCCATTACATGAACACCGCCTATAACCGGGACGGCCGGATTCTGGACCCGGAGCATCCGGAATCGTTGATTTATCTGCGATTGGCTAACGGGAGCTGGAAGCTGGTCGGCGTCATGTACCGGATGCCGAGCCCGGACCAACCCGGCCCGCGCGTGGGCGGCCCCCTTACCGCCTGGCACGCGCACGACAATCTGTGCACCGCCAACGGCCGCGTAGTGGCCACCGTCAGCAACGGCACCTGCGCCAGGGGCACAGCGTCCAAAACGCCGGAGATGCTGCACGTCTGGCTGGTAGACAACCCGAACGGCGTGTTCTCAGACGACATGGAGCCAGCGGCGATACAACGGGTGGTCGAAGGCCTGGCCAGCCGCTAGCCGAGCCTCCCCAAAAGCCCAAAGCGCGGTGCTCTCCCGCACTCCCGGCTTTATGCTCACACCACTCGAGCCCGGGATGCGCCGCCTCTTCGGCCACCGTGCCGCGCGCGCCGGCACGGAAGGAACATCATCGGCAGGGTGACCGCGGGCGGTACGGAGGTCTGGCGGCTTACTGGCGGCTTCAGCCGGGTGGCCTCCCACGCCTTGCCTCGCGTTTCTGTATGATTAGCTGCATCGAGGGGCCGACCCTTCGTATCCGCTGTTGGGCTGAGAGGTTTGCCGTGGAAGCTCGCGCAGACAAGATGGTCGCTTCGTCGCCGTGGGTGGTGAGTGCCGGGGTGGTCCTGCTGCTCCTGGGGCTGGGTTGGGACGCGGTCCTGCACAACCTCGACCCGGAACTGGCAGCGCGGGAAGGGATTTTCAGCCTGAACAACCCGGGGCACGTCCTCTTCGGGGGCGGCATCGCGGTGATAGTTGCCGGCGTGGTCATGTTCTTCACCGGCAAGGCGCTGACCTCACCCAACCGGCTTCGGCTCGCCTTGCCCGCGGCAGGCATCCTGGCGCTGGCGACGGCGTCGTTCGGGCTGGCGGCGTCGACCGGCACGCTGGGGGGCCCGGAGCACGTCCACGAGGACGGCACGGTGCACACGCACAACGAGCACCAGGAGTTCGTGGCGTCTCAGGCCAGGAACAAGGCTTCATCGACGCTGCCCGGCGTCACTCACGACCACGGCGAGGCGGTGGCGATCACGGCGGCGGAGCTCGAGGCGGCGGCGAAGCTCGTCGCGGACGTGAGGGCGGGCACGGCACGGTTCGAGGACATCACGGTCGCCCAGCGGGAGGGCTACTTCCTCCTCGCCGGCGGCCGCACGGGCCTGGCGCACTTCCACAACCAGGCCTACCACACGGACGGCCGCATCCTGGACCCCGAGCGGCCGGAAGACCTGATGTACCTGCGCCTGAGCGACGGCACCTGGAAGCTGGTGGGGGTGATGTTCTTGATGCCCTCGCGAGACCAGCCTGGACCACGGATCGCCGGCCCGCTGACGGCCTGGCACGCGCACGACAACCTCTGTTTCAGCCCGGCGCTCGGCCGCATCAGCGGCTTCACGGACGCTAACGGGAAGTGCGCCGCAGGCAGCGTCTTCATGGGCAAGACGCCGGAGATGATGCACGTGTGGCTTGTCGACAACCCGAACGGCGTTTTCTCGGACGAAATGGAGCCGGCGAAGCTGCGCGAGTTGGTGGAGGCGAAGGCTTCGCGCTGAGGGGCGGCGAGCCCGGGATGCCGGTGGCGGCCCCGGGCCGGCTGCGCCTCCCGGTTTGCCACGGTCACCTAGGGGGCCATAGTGATCCTGTTGACGAAAGCCTTTGTGATGGGCACACGCTCGTCTACGCAGTCCCAAAGGTCCTTATGGTAGCTCTTGCCGTGGTAGAGCCGAACCAGGACCCCCTCATTCTTTGCCGCCGATACGGCTGGAATGAAATCGCTGTCCCCAGCCAGCAGCGCAGCGTGCGTAATCTGATTCTTCCCCGACAAAAGGGCCATGTCGACGCCCAGCATGATATCCACTCTCTTCTGTTCAAAGACCGGACGACCCTTCTCATCGAGGCCGCGCCGCGCTAGCCGGCCTAGTCGGACTTCATACCGCGGTAATCGATTTAAGGCCGTGAAGAAGGACTGCGCTTTTGCGAAACGGTCGCTCTCCTCAGGTGTGGGCTGAGGACTCTGCCAAGGTGGACAGTCATAGTAGTAGGTTCGGAGTATGTCGATGTCGCCTGCCATAGCCAACGCGAGGGCCTGGTAGTCAATCCGGACCAAACTGTATTCATCCTTAAGGACATACTTTAGGTAGGCACCGTCGATGAAGAGAGCGATGCGCGCCATGCGCCAGATTCCTCAAACAAAGCTGTAGGGTAGCCTTGGGCCAGTCCTACAGGTCAACTAATAAACAACCTGGCATCCCCGGAAGGGAACACCAGGGCATATAATGCGACTTCGCTTATATCAGAGATTTTCCGCTTGTCAAGTAGCTTATCGGCAGTATATCACGCAGCATGAATGCCCCTGTCAAGGGTTGCCGGGCTCTGTTTTGGGTTCACCCTCTCGCAGAGCCCATGATTGGGACGCGAATTGGGCGGCGTGTCTAACCGACGGCTACCCTCGGGGGTCTCCGCGCAAGCTGGTCGCTCTGCGGGAGGTTAGTGGCTGCGGCGTGGCACATTGATCGCCGGCCGTTACCGGGGCTTGCACACGTTCTCCTTGCGCAGGAGTCCGGGAGGTCGACGGACGCCACGGTGCGGGAGCGCGGGCGGCCCTGTGTCGGGGTTGGACTCGGATCCTGTGCGGGCATTGTCGGTTGCGGGGTGGCGGTGCAAGAATCGGCGCACCTATGAGTGACTTCGACCTTTCGGGCGCGGTGGCGATCGTCACCGGCGGCAACGGCGGCATCGGGCTCGGGATCGCGGAGGGGCTGGCGCGCGCGGGCGCGGATGTGGCCATCGCGGCACGGAACGAGACGAAGACCACGGCGGCGGTGGCGCGCATCGAGGCGCTGGGACGGCGCTGCCTCGGGCTCCGATGCGACGTGCTCGACCGAGCCGACATCGCCAGGGTGGTGGAGACGGTCGAGGCCAAGCTGGGGCGCATCTCGATCCTGGTCAACAATGCAGGCGTGGCCGCGGGCGGGCGGCCAGAGGCGCTCGCGGAGGAGGTCTGGGACCGGGTGGTGGACACAAACCTGAAGGCGGGCTTCCTTTTCGCGCAGGCCTGCCACCCGGCGATGGTCCGCAACGGCCGGGGAAAGGTAATCAACATCGGGTCCGAGTACGCCATCTTCGGCAGCCCTACGGTGCTGCCCTACTCCGCGAGCAAGGGCGGCGTGGTCCAGATGACGAAGTCGCTGGCGGTGGCGTGGGCCCGCGACAACATCCAGGTGAACTGCATCATCCCCGGCTGGATCACGACGGACATGACAGCCGGCATCACGCGCAACGAGGAGGCTTACAGGCGGATCGTGGAGCGAACGCCGGCCAGGCGGTTTGGCACGCCGGAGGAGTGCGCGGGCGCGGCGATTTTCCTCGCCTCGCGGGCGTCGGACTTCGTCACGGGCCAGTCGATCTGCGTCGACGGCGGGTACTCGATAGCGTGAGGCCATGGGCTTTCTCGTAACCCTTTTCGTCTCGGTGGCCATACTGCTGGTCGTAGCGCGCCTGACGTGGCCGCGGGACGCGCGGGCGCCGATGCCGCTATATGTGGCGACGATCGTGCTGGCCTTCTTCGCCGGGTCGGTGGCAGGGTCGCTCGCGGACGGAAGGAGCCTGGAGCGTACGCTGCAGACTGCGGCGCTGGTGTCGGCGGCGATCGCCCTGGTGGCTGTCGTCTCCTGGTTCCGGGTGAAGGCGCCGCAGACCTCACCGCCCGGCCCGCGCTCCGCTGGCGGAGACGGGGAGGAGCGCGCCGGCGGGCAGGCGCGGTCCCGGAGCGCGCGGCGGAGGCGGGGCCGATGATGGTGGCGCCGTTTGAGCTGGCGGACCTCGAAGGCCGGCGGCATCGTTTTCCAACCGGCAGGGCGACCCTGCTGGCCTTCCTCAAGGAGGACTGCCCGACCTGCAACACCTGCGCGCCGCTACTGGAAACGGCGCACAGGGCGTTCGGGGACACGGTGGCGGTGCTGGCGGTCGGGCAGGACGAGGGCAATGCGGCGCTTGCGGAGCGCCACGGCTTCACATTCCCCGTGCTGGACGACGCCGCCCTGCGCGTGTCCTTCGCCAACGAGATCGAGACCGTGCCCACGCTAGTGCTCACATCGCCGCAGGGCGAAGTACAGAAGCGCATCGTGGGCTTCGACCGGGAGGAGTGGCAGGAGCTGTTCGTGGCCCTGGCGAAGCTGGCAGACGCTGTCGTGCCACCGGTCCCGTGGGCGGACTACCCGGCATTTCTGCCGGGGTGTGGCTCCAAGTCCGTCGAGCCGGGCATCTACGAGAGGTTGCAGGCGGAGGCGGAGGGGAGCCCGATCCGCGCCCGGCGGATCGAGATCGCCGTGCAGGACGACGAGTTCGAGTTCATGTTCGACCAGGGGTTCACCGACGGGCTCCCGGTAGTGCCGCCGACCGCTGAGCGCGTCCTACGCATGCTCGGGGGCACGAGGCGCGACCCTCAGGAGGTGGTGGCGATTGTGCCGCCGAACATGGCGCCGTGCACCGTCGAGAAGGTCGCGATCAACGCGGTGATGGCGGGCTGCAAGCCGGAGTATCTGCCGGTGGTGATCACGGCGGTCGAGGCGGCCTGCACGGACGAGTTCAACGCTCACGGCGTGATGGCGACGACCATGGGCGCCTCGCCGGCGGTGATCGTCAACGGGCCGATACGCAACCGGATCGGCATGAACGCGGGCCTGGGCGCGTTGGGACAGGGCAACCGCGCGAACGCGACGATCGGGCGGGCGCTGCGCCTGGTGCTGCGCAACGTGGGCGGGGCGAAGCCCGGCGGGACGGAGCGCTCGACGCTGGGCAACCCGATGAAGTACACGTTTTGCTTCGCGGAGTGGGAGGAGCGCTCGCCCTGGGAGCCTTACCACGTGGAGCACGGGTTCAGGCCGGAGGACAGCGTCGTCACGCTCATCGCGCTCACGGGCGGGCCTCAGCTCATCGTCGACCAGACGACGCGGACGGCGCGGGCGATGGCGGGTAGCCTTGCGCTGGGCGTGGAGGCAGTCGGGCACCCCAAGTCCCCCGCGGGCGACACGCTCCTCGTCGTGTGCCCGGAGCACGTCGACACGCTGTGGGAGCAGGGCATGACGAAGGCGGACCTGCGCCAGCGGATCATCGAGGTGACGACGCGGCGCCTGCGCGACCGGCTGGAGACCGAGGAAACGGGCGGCGGCATCCCGCGACGAGGGTTCACGGAGGAGCAGCTCGAGGCGCCGGCGCCGAAGTTCCGCGACCCGAGGAACCTGCACATCGTCGTCGCCGGCGGAGACGCGGGGAAGTTCTCGGCGGTGATGGCGGGCTGGGCGAGCGGGCCGGGCGGCAGCATGCCCGTGAGCCGCCGGATCCAGGAGTGAACGTCCGGGGCGCTGGGAGCGAGCGGCCCGCTGCTCGGGGGTGGGGGCGCCCATTATGCCGGCCCGCAGTTGTTAGCATTTTGCTGTCACTTTGGTATCGCGGAGGCGTTCGATGCTGTGGATTGAGGACGTGGCCGCGTAGGGCGTGCAACAAAGGCGGCGTTTGGTAATATGGATTGGCCCTTTGGGGAGTCGTCTAGTGGTAGGACAGCGGACTCTGGATCCGTATGCGGGGGTTCGAATCCTCCCTCCCCAGCCAAACAGGACAGCCGCGGCGAAGGGCTGCGGTGGTAGGTAGAGGCGGTATCGTCTAGGGGACCAGGACGGAGCCCTCTCAAGGCTCAAACCGGGGTTCGAATCCCCGTACCGCTACCAGAAAACCAGGGCCCCTCGAATCTGAAATCGGCGGTTCGAGGGGCTCTTGCGTCGGGGCTGACCCCTTATCTGACCCCTTATGCGTGCAGAAGGCGGTCCATCGCCGAGGCCGCCTGCTCCTGCGCGCCCTCGAGGACGTGGGCGTAGATGCGCAGCGTCGTGGCGACGTCGGAGTGTCCCAGCATCTCGCTGACCACCTTCACCGGCACGCCCTCGGCGAGGAGGAGCGAGGCCGCCGAGTGGCGCAGGTCGTGGATGCGGAGGTGCGGCAGGCCGGCCTTCTCGAGGAGGCGCAACCAGGCGCGCCTTACCTGGCTGCGCCACAGGGGCAGGCCGCGCTCGTTCGTGAACACCAGCCCGTGCTCGACCCAGGCCGGGCCCGCGAGCCGCCGCTGGGCTTCCTGGGCGGCCTGTTGGCGGCGCCAGGTGAACTAGGGCGGGCACGGGCCGCCGTGCGAGCTTCGCTGGTATTTATAATTCGGCCAGTGGCGTCAAACGCGTATCAGACCAACCGTTTCCCGGTTGGGTCCCTTGTCAGGTCTCGGGGTAGGGACTGGGTCGTGCTCCCGTCTGAGGAGGACGATGTCTGCCTGCTC
>DATLYJ010000009.1 GCA_035574915.1 Dehalococcoidia bacterium
TTACATCACGCCCTTCGAGGCCCTCAGTAACCAACTGCCCAACCTCCACCAAGGCATCCATGCCCCTCCGCCCTTCCTCCTCGACAACGTATCAACCGACATCGGCCCCTGGAGTGGATACAATCTCCTGGCGCATTACCGCCGCGGGCAGGCTTCGCTGGCCCAGTCGCGCGGGCCCCGCCTAGAATCCGGCTGTGAGTCTGCCTTACGGCGAAGCGCTGCCGCTCTCTGCCTCCTCCCGTCTCCGGGCGCTCGCCGCCGGCCGCACCGTCCTCCTCGAGGCCGCGGCCCTGGCGGCGGCGGTCGCGGTCTTTCTCGCCTCCGTGGTGCCGAACCTGGCGAACCACCCGACCCTGACGGACGACGAGGCCTGGGTGATGTCCGCGTCCTACAAGCTCGCGCGCGAAGGCATCTTCGGCTCCGACATGTTCCGGGGCTTCTACAACGCAGAGAGGCACTACTTCTTCAACATGCCTGCGCACCACTTCGCTGTCGCGGCCTCTTTCAAGCTCTTCGGGGCGGGCGTCGTGCAGGCCCGGCTGGTTGGCGTTGGCTACGGGCTGGCGACGCTGCTGCTGACCTACCTGCTCGCGCGCCGCCTCTACGGTGTCGCCGTGGCGCTGCTGACCCTCGGCTTGCTCCTATTTCTCCGCCTGAACATGGGCTTCGACACCGGCCTGCCCCTGCAGGAACTGGCCGCCTCGATTCGCTACGACCTTGCGCCCGTGCCCTTCATGCTGGGCGCCTTCCTCCTCCTCCTGGGCGGCCCCTCGCTCGCCCGGGCGGCCGGGGCGGGCGCCCTCCTCGGCCTGGCGACGCTGTTGCAGTTCTACGGCGCCTTTGCGCTGCCTGTTGCCGTGAGCTTTCTCGCGCTCCAGTCCTTGCCTCAGCGCGACCGCCGGAAGCTCGTCGCCGTGCTGGCGGGCACTGCGGCAATCGTCTGCCTGCCCTACGGGGTCTACGCGGCCGCACACCTCGATGACTTCCGCGGCCAGGCCGGTACCGTCGACCGGCGGGACGACCTCACCGACCCCGGGTTTTACGTAGAGAGCCTGCTTGATGAGCCCAACCGCTTCCTCCGCCCTCTTGGCTTCAAGGAAGTCCCGAAGGGCGAAGACCCCCGCACGACGGAGCCACGCCTCCTGGACGTCAGGGAGATGGCCGTACGCCGGCCCTCCGCAAAGCTGGCTGTGCTCGCCGGCCTGCCACTGGCGCTGGCCTTCAGCGGCTGGCGCGCCTTCCGGCAGCGCAGCCGCCCGGACCTTCTGCTCTTCCTCGCGCTCGCAGGCCTGTGTGCTCAGTACGCCCTCTTCGAGGCGGCGAAGCTCTACATCTACTGGATCGCCGTGGTGCCGTTGCTCTGCACCGGCATCGCCGGCGCCGCCGTGTGGCTGATGCGGGCGCCGAAGGGGAGTGGCGTCCGCTTCGCGCTCGCCGGGGCCACTGCCCTGTGCCTCCTCGGCTTCTTCGCAGAAGGCGCGGCGGCGCGGCTGAGCGGCTTCCGTGCCGCCGGCCGCGAGACGGAGTACTCGCGCCTCGCCGCGACCATCCACGAGACGGTGCCGGCCGGGGCCCGCGTTGTCGGCAGCACCTCCCTGTGGTGGGGCCTGCGCCATACCGATTACCGCAGCTACTTCATGTTTTTCTACCTGACGTCACCCAATGCCGGCCCCTATCGCACGACGATCGACAGGTTCCTGGAGGAGGTGGGAGTCGAGTACCTCGTCCTCACGCGTCTGGGACAGGAGGAGTTGGACAAGCACCTGACTCCCCGCGACAGGGCGGACCTGGAGTCCTACAGGGCGTCGCACGGCCGGCTCTTGCGCCGGATAGAAGGCGCGGAGGCCCGCTCCTACGGCTATGTGGAAATCTGGCGCTTCGAGCGCTGACCGGCGGTCTAACATCCCGCAGCCGACCATCGACTAGAATCGAACGGCATGGCCGAGCAAGGACGTCCGGCGGCCCTGGCGGCTATTCCCGCCCTCGAGACGGCGCGGCTCCGGCTCCAGGCGCGGCCCTGGCTGGCTTTCGCGCTGCCGGCGGCAGGAGCGGCCATCCTTGCCCTGATTGCCGCGCTCTACTACGTGCGCTCGCCGGGCATCCTCCGGCCCGTCTTCGACGATAGCTACATCAGCCTGCACTTCGCCCGCAACCTGGCCGAGCACGGAAAGCTCACCTTCGACGGCGAGACCTGGTCTACGGGCGCCACGAGTATCCTGCACGTCGCTTCCCTGGCCGCCCTCATCCGGCTGGGCGTGGACCCATTCGAGGCCTCGATCTATTTCGGCGTAGCCTGTCACGCCGCGCTGGCGCTGGCCGTCTACTGGCTCGGTTGGGCCGTCTTTCGCTCGCTGCTCGCGGCGGCCGCGGCCTCGATAGTCATTGCACTCACGAACTACGCTGCCTTCGACGCCGGCAACGGCATGGAGACATCGCTGTTCATGGGCCTCGTGGCGGCGGCACTCGCCGCCGTCCTCACCTTGCGCTCCACCCGGGGCCGCTGGCTGGCCGGCGGCATCATTGCCCTCGCGGTCCTGGCGCGGCCTGAAGGGGCCTTTCTCCTGCCCGCGGCGGCCGTCTACCTCTGGCTGGACCGCGGCGAGGGCCCTTTGGACATAAGGCGACTAGCGCGCGACGCTGCGGCGTTGACTCTGCCGGGAGTCGCCGTACTGGCGCTGCTGTCGCTGTTTGCCCTCGCCGTGACGGGGGAGCTGACCCCCGGCACGGGCACGGCGAAGCTCGCGTTCTTCCGCGACAACACGCTCGCACTCAGCCGGAAGCTGCAGCTCACGGGCGACTTCATGGGCCTCTTCTGGGGCCCGCTGTTTCCGACGCTGCTCATCGCGCTCGCCGCGCCCCGGCGCCGGGAGGCGATGGTGCTCGCGCTCTTCTGGGTGCCGCTCATTGCTTTCTATGCGCTCATGTTCCCTGGCGGCCTCTCGCACTATTTCTACCGCTACCAACACCCTGTGCTGCCGCTCCTCGCCGTGATGGCCGGTGGCGGTGTGGCTTACCTGGCCGGCGAGGCGCTCCGTCGCGGGCTGGCCGTGAAGGCGATAGCGCTGGCGGCCATCCTGGTTCTGGTTGTGCCGCTCTGGGAGCACTTCCAGACCTGGCGCATCCTCTACCGGGACGCCTCCTTCGAGACGCTGGTCGACCTCGAGAGCATGGCCCGCGACCTGAACACGATCGTCAAGCCGCACGAGACCCTGGCGACGCACGACATCGGCGCTGTCGGTTACTTCGCGGACTTCAAGGTCCTGGACCTGGTGGGCCTCGTGAACCCCGATGTCGTGCCCTATCACGAAGAGCGACGGGTGGCGCTGTACCTGAACGTCGCCCGGCCCGACTACCTGCTCGTCTTTCCGAGCTGGGACTTCGAGTTCCTGCACGTCTACCCGGGACAGCACCCGGATCGGTTCGAGCTCGTGAAGACCTATCCCGGCCGGAACATCCGGCCAGACCCCTACCTGCTCTATCGCATCAGGTATCCAGCCGGGCCATGAACTGCTCCCGGGCGTAACGACGGCGCGGCGGCTGCCTGAAGAAGAGCACCAGCACGGCGCCCGCCAGGAAGCCGCCGATGTGCGCCCACCACGCTATCCCTGCGCCCGGGACTTCCCGTCCCAATTCCCCTATCCCGTAAACGAGCTGTGTCAGGAACCACACGCCGATCAGGAAGACTGCGGGCATGAAGAACGGATAGAAGAAGAAAGGCAGGATCACTACCTGGATGACGGCCGTAGGGAACATCACCAGGTAGGCCCCCTGCACCCCCGCCACCGCTCCCGAGGCGCCGATCGCCGGCTCGACGGCGTCGACCGTGAAGGCAGTCTGGGTTGCCGCCGCGGCAAGACCGCAGAGGATGTAGAACACGAGGTAACGGCCGTGACCGACTCGGTCTTCGACGTTGTCACCAAAGATCCAGAGAAAGAGCATGTTGCCGGCGATGTGCAACCAACCGCCGTTCGTCCAGTCAGCGTGGATGAACATCGCCGTGAACGGCTGCAGCAGTTCGCGCTGTCCCTGCGGGCAGATGCCGGCGAGTTGGCGCGCTGGCACGCCGGAGTCGAAGCCGAACTGCTCCGCCAGGCAGGCCGAGACGAAGCCCCAGTCGTAATAGAAGTCGGTTAGCTGCGCGCTCGTCGTGTACGTCAGGCTCATCCAGGCGAACACGGCGAAGTTGATGGCGATGATTGTCCAGTTGACGTAGGGCGTGGAACGCCGCCGCAGGAAGTCGCCAACAGGGATCACCCGACCATCGTACGGGCGCCAGGGAGAGGCATACAAGGAGCGCCCCGCGACGAAACACCGCCGCGCGCCGCGCGTTCTATGGGGTAGAAGCAGGATGCTCCCACCGGGCAGGCAGAGCCTCGCCCGGCCGGACCGCGACGAAGGCGGCAAGGATGCCGGACCACGCCACCTATCCCCTACGCCTGCCAAGGGCGGACAAGGCAGCGGCGCTGCCGCGCCTGGCGGCGGCCGCTCTCGCCCTGACCGCACTCCTCGTCGCAGCCTCCGCCGGACTCCGGGCTCACGGCATCTCGCGCCCTTCGACTGACAGCCGCCCGACCGCCGAAGTCTCTTCCGTCGTCTCCGAGCCCGACGAGAGCGCGGCTCACGTCGAAGACGCCTCTTCGACGACGGCGCCGGCGGAAGCGCCGCCCGCGGCTATCGGGGCCGCTTCGGCCCCTTCGCGCCAGGCGGCGGCAACCGCGCAGACGTCCGCCGCCTCGTCCCAGGCTGCTCCAGCCCCGCTTGCGCCCCAACCGGCCGCCGCTGCCGGCGCCCGCTGGGAGGCCGGGGGCTTCGTCTTCGTGGCCGAGGGCCAGGAGTGGGACGAGGCGAGCTACCGGAACGTCGATGCCGCGCTGGCCGCGCTGCCCGCGCGCATCCGGGCCCAACTCGGCAATCGCTCCCTGGGGCCCGTGAACATCCTCGTGAACCGCTCCGGCCGTTCGCTCTCCGGCAAGCAGCCCTACAACGGCCCGGCGAACTACTTCTCCACCAACGACGGCCGTAACGAGCTTGTGCTCTTCCCGGGCCAGAGTGTGCAGACGATCCTCCACGAATTGGGGCATGCCTACAACCTCCGGCGAATAGCCGCGGGACGCTACGCCCTGGTCCTTCTGGACGAGGAGATGCGGAGCTTCATGGCCGCCGCCGGCTGGCGCATCCTGAGCACGCCGGAGCAGATAAGCGCGGCCCGCGACCACATGCAGGTGCAGTTCGCCTACGAGGGCGCGCAGGTGTGGTCCCGGGTTTCCAACCACGACCCGCTGGAGGACTTCGCGAACTCCTTCGCCCTGTACTTTCTCGCGCCGTCAGACCTCGCCTCGCGCTCGCCGGAGCGATTCGCCTGGTTCGAAGCCAACGTGGGGCGCTGAGCCCTTCCGGCATGTCCGAGGTGCTGGCGTTGCTATAATCGAGGCCGGACCCACGCCCGCCCCGCCCGATACGGAGGCGCTCCCGTCAACGACAAGCTTCGCTCCCTCCTGGACGCCGTGTCCCGCGGCGCCGTCAGCGTCGAATCCGCCCTCGACGAACTGCGGCACCTGCCGTACGAGGACCTCGGCTTTGCCAAAGTCGACCATCACAGGGCCCTGCGCGACCTCTTGCCGGAAGTCGTGCTTGGCCTGGGTAAGACGCCGGAGCAGGTCGCCGCGATCAGCGAGCGCCTCGTGGCCCGCTCCGGGAGGCTACTGGTGACGCGCCTGGGGCCGGAGGGCTTCGCAGCCCTCAGGGCTGCCGTGCCCGACGCCGAGTACCATCCGGTCGCCCGCGCGGCGACGGTCGACCGCTCGCCGCCGCCGCTCGTGCCGGGTGTGATGGTCCTGTGCGCCGGTACGTCGGACCTGCCCGTCGCTGAGGAAGCTGCAATCACGGCCCGCATGATGGGTAACGCCGTGGCCATCACCAGCGACGTGGGCGTCGCCGGCATCCACCGCCTCTTCGACCACCTGCCCCAGATGCGCGAAGCGAACGCAATCGTCGTCGTAGCCGGCATGGAAGGAGCGTTGCCCAGCGTCGTGGCGGGACTCGTAGCGGCGCCGGTGATCGCGGTCCCCACGTCCATTGGCTACGGCGCCAGCTTCGGCGGCCTGGCCCCGCTTCTGGCGATGCTGAACAGCTGCGCCGCCGGCGTGTCCGTGGTCAACATCGATAACGGCTTCGGCGCTGGTTACCTCGCCGGCGCCATCAACGCGATCGCCCACCGAGCCAGGCCGGACTGACCGCTTGCCCCGAATCGCCTACTTCGACTGCTTTTCCGGCGCCAGCGGCGACATGGTCCTCGGCGCGCTCGTCGATGCCGGACTGCCTTTCTCGGACCTGTGTGACGAAGTAGCGAAGCTGCCCTTGCCGGCGGAGGCCTATCGGTTGACCGCCAGCCGGGTGCAGCGCGCCGGTTTCGCGGCTACGAAGGTTGACGTCGAGGTCCGCGAACGACCGCGCCACCGCTCACTGGCCGAGGTCCTGGGCATGATCAGCGCATCGACGCTGCCGCAGGCCGACCGCGAGTCTGCCGCGCGCATCTTTCGCGCCCTAGGCGAGGCCGAGGCGAAGGTGCACGGCACTCCTGTGGAGGAGGTCGAACTGCATGAAGTCGGGGCCGTCGATGCGATGGTCGACGTAGTCGGCGCGGTGGCTGGCCTCCGTCTCCTCGGGGTCGAGGCCGTGTACGTCTCGGCCCTGCCGCTCGGGCACGGCGAGGCGCGCGCCAGCCACGGCGCCTTCCCTGTGCCGGCGCCCGCCACGCTGGAGCTGCTCGCGGCGGCCGGGGCGCCGCTGTCTGCCGGTGAAGGGCCGGCTGGCGAGCTGGTGACGCCGACTGGCGCCGCGATCCTCAGCGTCCTCGGCCGCTTCGAGAGGCCGGCGATGCGCCTCCGCGCCGTGGGCTACGGCGCCGGCGGACGGGACCCCGCCGGCCGCCCCAACGTCCTCCGCCTGTGGTTGGGTGACGCCGAGGCGGCCCCCCGCACGATGCGGCTGGTGGAGACGAACATCGACGACATGACGCCGGAGCTATTCGGCTACGTGCAGGAGCGCCTGTTCGCCGCCGGCGCCGCCGACGTCTGGTTCACCGCCATCCAGATGAAGAAGAACCGCCCGGGCGTGCTCCTTTCCGTGCTCTGCAGCGAGGCCCTCGAGTCCGAAGTGATACGGATCATCCTGGCGGAGACGACGACACTGGGCCTCCGCAGCCAGGAGGTCCGCCGCTACGAGGCGGAACGCGAGCCGCTGGAGTTCGAGTCGAGCCTCGGGCCAGCGGCCGTGAAGGTGAAGCGCCTCCCGGGCGAGCCGCCCCGCGTGGCGCCCGAATACGAAGCCTGTCGCAGGCTGGCCGAGGCATCGGGACTGCCGCTCGCGGAGGTCTACCGGCGCGTGACGGCCGAGGCGCTGGAACGCCTGGCTGGCGGCCCCAGCGCGAGTTGACGGCAGGCGACTAATTCGACCGTTTGTGCTAATCTAGGGGCACTATTCCCCCAGGAGCGCCGCACATGAACGCCCGTACCGTGCTCGACTCGCCCATTGGCCCGCTCTACCTGGAAGCCTCGGCGGTCGGGCTGCGCCGCCTTGCCTTCGGCACGGGACGCAAGTTCCCGACGGCGCAGGCTTTCGAGGATGGCGCAGTCCATCCCGCGGCCGCGGAGGTCCTGGCGAGGGCAGCGGGCCAGCTGAGGGAGTACTTCGAGGGCACCCGCAAGGAGTTCGACCTGCCCCTCGACATCGAAGGCACCTCCTTCCAGAAGCGCGTCTGGCAGGCGATCGCCGCCATCCCTTACGCAGAGTCCATCAGCTACAAGCGGCTGGCTGAGGAGGCAGGAGCGCCGGGCGCCTACCGCGCAGCCGGCGCCGCTTGCGGCGCCAACCACGTCGCCATCGTCGTCCCCTGCCACCGGGTCGTAGGCTCGGACCGCAGTCTGCACGGCTTCGGCGGCGGCCTGCCGGTGAAGCGCTGGCTTCTGGACCACGAGGCCTCCACGGTGATGGCCGGCGCCGCCAGACAGGCTGTCCTCGTCTAAGGGGCCGGCGTGGGCCTCGAGCGCACCGCCCGCGTCACCTTCATCTCGCCGTCCGGCGAGGCCGCCGGCGAGGGCAGGGCGCTGCTCGAGACGGCAGAGGTCCTCTTTCGCGGCCCCTTCCGGCTGCGCATCCCTTTCGCCGACATCCACGACCTGCGCGTGGAGGAGGGCATGCTCACCGTCACGTGGCCGGACGGATGCGCGTGCTTCGAAATCGGCCAGGATGCCGCCAGGTGGGCCGATCGAATTCGCAACCCCCGTGGCCTCGTCGAGAAGCTGGGTTTGGAGGCGGGCATGCGGGTGGCCCTCGTAGGCCTGGAGGAACCCGGGTTTCAGGCGCTCCTGGAACGGTCGGGTGTCTGGGTCTCTGACGCGGCGGACTCCGGGCTGGACGCCGTCTTCCTTGCGGCGGACGGCGTCTCAGACCTCGCGCGCCTGCCGGCGCTGCGCCATCGGATCAAGGACGCGGGAGCGGTCTGGGTGGTGTCCCGGAAAGGCAGGGCCGCAACTCTGAAGGACACGCAAGTGATGGCCGCCGCTCGGGCCGCCGGACTCATCGACACCAAGGTCGTCTCGTTCTCGGAGACGCGGACCGCGCTGAAGCTGGTCATACCCAGGTCGCTGCGGTCGGCCGTCAGGGACGGCCGAGCACGTACCGCCTGATCGCCCAGGCCACGCCCGACTCGCTATTCGAGGGGGCGATCGCGTCCGCTGCCGCCTTCACTGCTTCCGGCGCGTTCCCCATTGCCACGCCGATGCCGGCCGACTTCAGCATCGGAATGTCCGGCGCCGCGTCGCCGATGGCCATTGCCTGAAGCGGCGAAATGGACTGGTGCTCGCAGACGGCGCGCAGCGCCGCGCCCTTGTCGGCGAGCGCGTGGACGATGTTGAGGTAGCCGGGGAAGGAGTCGCTGAAGCCCTCCGCCAGGTTCAGGGCGCTGCCGTGATAACCGGAGAAGCGCTCCACGGTGCTACGCACGGCATCCCTGCCGAAGACCAGAAACGCCGTCGCCGGCGCGGTGACGTGGGGCCTCAGCGAGGCCGTGAGCTCGATGCCAGCGGGCATGCGCGGGTTGCCGAGCCGCTGCGAGCGGACGTATGTCGAGTCGTTGACGGTGACGTAAGCGTCGCCCGAGGCGGCGTCGAGGAACTCCGCTATCTCACTGGCTAGGGCCTGCTCGATGCGATGATGAAACAGCTCCTCGCCGTCATCACGGCTCCGCACCAGTGCGCCGTTGTGGCTGATGATGAAGCCGTCCAGCCCGAGCAGTGCTGCCGTGCGCCCGGCGGCGGCGTGCCAGCGCGCCGTCGCCAGCACTACCTGCGCACCCGCGGCCACGGCCTCACGCACGGCCGCTGCGTCCTCGTCCGAGACGCGGTTCTCCGGGCTCAGGAGCGTCCCGTCGAGGTCGAGCGCGATCAGGCGGATGTCAGGAGGCAAAGCCCAGGCCCATCTGCTTCATCGAGACCCAGCGTCTGTCGCCGATGATCACATGGTCCAGCACTTCGATCTGCAGCACTTCGCCGGCGCCGACCGCAATCTTCGTCAGCGTGACGTCGTCCGCCGAAGGCGATGGGTCACCCGAGGGGTGGTTGTGCACGAGGATGATCGACGGGGCGTTCTGGCGCACCGCCTCGCGGAACAGTTCCGCGATTCGCACCTGGGTCAGGGTGACGCTGCCGCGGTACACCTCGGCGATACTCGTCACCTGGTTGCGCAGGTTGACGAGGAGGACGCGCAGCCGCTCCTGGTCCATGAAGCGCATTTCGTCCCCAAGGAGCAGGTTCACGTCCGCCGGGGAGCGCACTAGGGGCCGCTCTTCCGGCTCGACCGCCTTGATGCGCTGGGCGAGCGTGAACGTGGCCACGAGCTCCGCGGCCTTCGCCGCACCCAGGCCATGTTCGCGCACGAGGTCGCTGAAGGTGAGGCGGGCCAGGCCCGCCAGGCCCTTGTGACGTGCGAGCAGCGAAGCCGCCAGGCTGAGGACGCTCTGCTTGGCCGAGCCCGTCCGCAGAATGATGGCCAGGAGCTCGGCGTTGGAAAGCGCCTGGGGCCCTTGGTCCCGCAGGCGCTCTCGAGGCCGCTCGGAAGAGGGCATCTCGCGGATCCGGGTGGTGTATTCGGCCCGGCCGCCTGTTACTGGTACGAGAGAGGCGTCCTTAGTATCCGAGTCCATCGGGCTCAGCCGGCACGTACTCCTTCTTGGCCTCATCGTACCGTTCGACGCGCTCCACCGTGAGACTGTGCGGGTAGTGGCTGATGCGCACCAGATCGTCCTCGAGGAGGCCGCGGTACTGGTCTCGTGTGATCGTGTAGATCTGGCCCTTCACGGCGATGTAGTAGCCGGGCATGAAGAAGAAGAACAGGTTGCCCTTGGACCACTTCTTGCTGACCTCGCCCTCGCTCACGATCGGTTCGGTCCGCATGTCGCGCAGGTAGTGCAGCGACTGGTAGGTAAACACCAGGAAGAGGATGCCGGTAATAGTCAGCATGACGATGTAGCCCGTCTCGCCGGACGCGACCTTCAGCGACGCATAGATCACGCCCGCGGCCATGACGAACGCCAGGGGCGTAAAGATGAGCGCCTGGAGGAAGAGAATGCGCTTGACGCGCTTGCTCGATCGAGGTCGCGCAGCGTCCTCTTCGAAGGAGAACTTCTCCGACGAGTAGCTCATTGCGGCACGCGCAGTTGCTGTCCGATGCTGATCACATCGGACGTGAGCCCGTTCAGGGACTTGATCTGGTCGACGCAGTCCGGAACAGACATCCCCGCTGGCCGCCGTATCCGCGTCTCACAGATCGCGGACAGCGTGTCTCCCGATTGCACGACGTAGACGCCAGCGTTCGCTCCGGGAGAGGTCGCGGGCGTCGGGCTTGCCGCGCCTGCAGGCGTCGTCGGGCGGGGTGTCCCGGGGGCTGCCGTCACCTGGGGAGTGGCCGCCGCCTGGGTCCCGCTTCCGGGTGGAGGCGTCGTGAGCGCGCCCGCGGGCGCGGGCGTGCGCGTGGCCTCCAGGGGCCGCAGTGCGGAGACGGCGTTGTCGCCGCCGGGCTGGAGTATGAGCCATATGGCCAGTCCGGCGCCGACGACGAGGGCCAGGAGGGAGCCCCGGTACAGATTGACTGAAGGCACGCCGCTCGAGGGATCGAGGCAGACGTTACAGAAGTCCTCGCCGTGCTCTTCGCAGTAAGGCCGGCCGCAGCGCGGACACTGAGCCGCTGGCTCGCGCTCGCAAGCGTAACAGGTGAGCTCCGGCACGGTCACAAGCTTATCAGACGCCGCAGGTTACGCCAGAGCCGCGGGGCTCGCCTCAGGTGGTCGCCTCGGGCGCGACAGTTGGCGATGGCTCCTTCGAACCGAAGTCGACCTGGTAGGTCCGGTAGAGCCAGGGGATGCGGATGACCCCCATCAGGTTCAGGCCCATGACGATCAGCAGGACCCCCGCGACCTTTTCGATCGTCGCCAGGTTGTCCCGCACGACGTACCCGATGGCCCCGACCGAAGCACCCAGGATGACGAAGACGGTGGAGAAGCCGAGCACGAAGGCCAGGGCGTGGCGGGCCGTCCGTCCGCGGTCGACATGGAAGTCGCTGCCTTCCACGGTGACCCCCGCCAGGTGGGCGATGTAAGCCGGCACCAATGGCAGACAGCAGGGCGAAAGGAAAGCGATGACCCCGGCGCCGAAGGCCACGGCGAAGCCCAGCGGTCCGGCGACGTCGGCGCCGTCCAACCCTTCTTCGGCGCCTGTGACCGTGTTCGAGAAGAGGCCGAGGTACTGGTTGAAGATGGTGAAGCGGTCCAGGAAGATGAGCACCCCCACGACGATGACAAGGGCGCCGCCCGCGACTTCCAAGGCGGGCATCACCGGCCGCAACCTGCGGATCCCCGACATCACCCACCCTAGCGCCAGCCCGGCGATGAGGAACGGCAGCCCCAGGCCCAACGACCAGAACGCCAGCAGCAGCGCCCCCTGGCCCACGGTCGCCGAAGAGGCCGCCAGCGTGAAGATCGCGCCGAGGATCGGCCCGATGCAGGGCGTCCACCCCACCGCGAACGCGGACCCGACGCCAAAGGAGCGGCCGTAGTTGAGGAGGCTGCGCGTCATTGCCGGAGCGTTACCCACCTTTCATCATACCGGCGTACTGCCGGTTACGCCGCGCGCGTCGCATGCGCAGTATCCCCGGCCCAGGGACTCAGCCCGGCAGACTTTACAGGCGGACGAAACTCCCTCGCCAGGCTGGCCTCAGTAGCGAAAGATCGCCGCTACCTGGCCCCGGCCGGGCACGCGCTCGCGCTCAACCACGTACGCGGTGCCGCCATTGGCCAGCGTCTCTACCGCCGCGATGTCCAGCAGGTCGTCGTCCCCGGGCTGCTGCACATCGTGCTCTTCGGCCCGGCCGCCGGGCAGCAGGCGCCCCCACCTCTCCTCCCCCGAGGCGACCCATAGCGTCTCGACGCGCCCCTTGGCGGCGGCTTCGACGATCTCCGCCACGGAGGTGGAGGTCCTGCCGGTGCCTGTGAGATTGCCGAAGCGCTCGGCCTCCGCTTCGCGTTCGGCCTCGTAGTATTCCCGCACCAGCGGCCAGGCCTCCTCCGCCAGGCGCTCGGGGCTCATCCGGTCCGGATTTCCCTTGATGCCGTCCTCGAGGATGCGCTTGTGACTACTCACGTTTCGGTAGATGGACTGGAGATACTCCACCGAAGCCAGCACGAGGGGCGCCCGGCCGTCCTGAATGGCCTTGACGACGGCGTCGTCGACCATCTTGAAGTAGCGCGCGATGTCTTCCTTGAGGCGGTCCGCCGCTGGGTCGCCGCTGCTGTAAAAGACAGCGTCGCCCCGGCCCGAGACGGCGGTAATCGCCGTACGGAACTGCGTTTGCTTCTCCAGATCGTCTGGCCACAGCGCCTCTTCGATGCTGCGCGGCATGCCCTCGATCGCCAGCTCATGGATGTCGAAACGGTGCCCCCGGAAGGCCCTCGTCTCGTTCATGCTCAGGGCGAGCAAGTAGTAGGCGGCGTCTTCGAGCAGGAGCGAGAGCAGCGGCTTGACATCGAAGCGGTCGGAGACCACGGCCAGCTCCGGCGTTTCCACTGGCAGGCGGTAGCGCCTCATGCCGTGGTCGTCGAAGAACAACGCCAACCCGTTGCCGAGGTCAGCGCGGAACTCCTGCACTTCTTCGATCTCGTAGCCCGGGCGCAACAGATCCTTGGCGGAAGTCGGGCGCATGCCGGAGGCGACTAGCTGCTCTTCGGCGAGGCGCAGGAGGTTCTTGAGGCGGATCGGGTTTTCTCGCGTTGCCGGCCCGGCCTTCCTGGTCGGCAGGTAGATCGAGACCCTGTGCGGGCCCCGAGACCGCAGGAGGTCCCTGAGGTCGGCGTGGGTGATCAGGTCGGTCGCCATTTTGTGCTCCTCACGGGGCCAAAATTATCACGCGGGCCGCTAAGCCCGTCACTACTTCCACGGTGGCGCCGGCGGCCCGCTCCTGACAAGGGCTGGATGGCGCTCCAGATGGGCCAAGAGTCGCTCAGCGCCTCGTCATCCGCACCAATAACCTCGCGCCCTTGGAGTCGGCCCACTCAGAGCACTCAACTTGCGCCCTCCGGGCCCGATCCTGAACATGAGACGCCCTATGCTGGAGGCGCAATGGACACGGGCACGGTCGCCGCGCTGGCGCCAATACTGGTCCTGCTCCTGGCGCTGCAGGTCTACTGCCTGTACGACCTGACGAAGTCGAACGTGCGCTACCTGCCGAAGTGGGCCTGGGCGGTCGTGCTCTTGCTTGGCGGCGTGCTGGCCCAGTTGGCGTACCTCGCCGCAGGCCGCGAGCACACGTGATCATCGAGACGCGCGGCCTGACCAAGGTCTATGACGGACGCCCCGCTCTCGACGGGGTCGACCTGGCGGTGCCGCGCGGCGGCGTTTACGGGCTCGTAGGTCCCAACGGCTCCGGCAAGACGACGCTCCTCGCCCTGCTCGCGGGGCTGCGGAGGCCGACCGCTGGCGAGATCCGCCTCGGCACCGACCGGTCGCGCATCGCCGTACTGCCAGACACGCCGCAATTCGAGCCGTGGCTGACGGCGCGCGAGGTAGTCGACCTCGCCCGTAACCTCACGGCGCCGGACATACCGGCAGCGCGGGTCGAAGAGGTGCTGGCGGAAAGCGGGCTGTCGGACGCCATCGACCGCCGCGTAGGCGGGTTCTCGCGCGGGATGCTGCAGCGCCTCGGGCTGGCGGCGACGGTCGTCGGCGACCCCGAGGTGCTGCTGCTGGACGAACCCTGTTCGGCGCTCGACCCGGGCGGACGGCGCGAGGTGCTCGACCTGGTGAAGCGCATTGGGTCGCGCGGGACGGTGCTTTTCTCGAGCCACATCCTCTCGGACGTCCAGCAGGTGAGCGACACCGTCGGGGTGCTGCGCGAGGGTCGGCTCCTGTACCAGGGGCCGCTCGAGGATCTGCTGGTCGGCAGCGCCGTGCCCGGCTACGTCGTGCGCGTGCGGGGCGACGCCACCGCGGTGGCGGCACGACTGCGGCGAGAGGAGTGGGTCACCGGGGTCGAGGAGCAGGGCAGCGACCTGCGGGTGCGCGTGCGCTCATTGGCGGAAGCCGAGAGCCGCCTGGTGGCCGCGCTGGCCGGGGCGGGCGCCCGCGTAGTAAGCCTTGCGCCCGAAGCTCCGGACCTCGAGGACGTGTTCCTGGAGCTGATGCGATGACCTTGTGGCGGCTGGAATGGCTGCGCCTGGTCCGCACGCGGCGCTGGCTGTCGCTCGCCGGCGTGCTCGTCTTCTTCGGCTTCGTTTCGCCCCTCAGCGTGCGCTACGCGGAGGACCTGCTGACCAGCCTGGGTCCTTCCGAGGTGCAGATCATCCTGCCGGAGCCGACGGCCTTCGAGTCCATGCGCCAGTTCGTGGGCAACGTGCAGCAGTTGGGTACGCTCACCGTAGTGCTGGTCTCGAGCGCGGCGCTGGCGCTCGACGGGCGGCCGGAGCTTGCCGTCTTCCTGCGCTCGCGCGTGCGGTCCGCGAGAGACCTCGTGCTGCCGCGCTTCGCCGTGAACGCGGCGGTCGCGGCACTTGCCTTCGCTGGCGGCGGCTTCGCGGCCTGGTACGAGACGGAGGTGCTCCTGGGGTCGCTGCCTGCGGGGAAGACGCTGGCGGCGATCGCCATGGGCTGCGTCTTCCAGGTCTTCGTGGTCGCGACCGTAGCGTTTGCGGCCGGCCTGGGGCGCAGCTTCCTGCAGACGGCCATCCTGGCGGTCGGGCTACTGCTCTCGTTGCCGCTCCTGGGTCTGGTCGGCGCCATCGCTCCCTGGCTGCCCTCCGAGCTGTCGACGTTCCTCGCGGACCTCGAGCAGCCGCGCGCCTTCGCGGACTACGGCCGTCCTCTCGCAGTCACGCTGGCGTGCATCGCGGCCTTCCTCGTGTTGGCGGTGCGGCGGCTGGAGACGCGGGAGCTGTGACGACGGCCTTGGTCCTGCGCCCCTCGGCCGCGGCATCCCGGGCGGGGGAGGCGGCTCCGCGGGCCATGCCCACAGGCCCTGGTCCCGCGAGAAAGAGAGAGGGCCGGTGGTCCCCCGGCCCTCTGGCTGGTCGCTGGCGGCTGACAGCTTCCCTCTAGTCCCTCGGCAGGCCCAGGCCGCGCTGGGCGATGATGTTGCGCTGGATCTCGCTCGTGCCGCCGGCGATGGTGGCCGAGACGGATCCGAGGTAGCCGCGGGAGAAGGCCCCGTTGCGCGGCGAGTAAGGGCCGCCCATGAGCGTCCCGTAGAGGCCGATGAGCTTCATCTCCGTGCGGGCTACCCGCTGGGAGAGCTCCGTCGAGTACATCTTGCCCATCGAGGCCTCGTGGTTGGGGATCATGCCCCGGTTCTGCATGTCGGCGACGCGGAACGACAGCATCAGGGCCACCTGGGCTTCGACCATACGGTCCGCGAGCTCCAGGCGCACGAGCGGGTTGCGTTTGAGCATGCTCGTGCCCTCGGCGAGGGCGTCGTTCGCCCAGGCGACGAGGTCGCGCACGTGGTGCTTCGTGCCCACGTTCTGGCCGATCGAGGAGCGCTCGAAGTCGAGGGTCGTCGTGTTGACGTACCAGCCGCGGTCGACCTCGCCGACGACGTTCTTCGCCGGGACGCGGACATTGTCGAAGAAGACCTGGTTGAAGCCCTGCTGGCCGGTCATCTGCGTCAGCGGCGAGACGGTGATGCCCGGGGTCTTCATGTCGAGGATGAAGAAGGTGATGCCGCGGTGTTTGGGGGCGTCAGGATTGGTCCTGGCCAGGAGGATGCCCTTCTGGGCCGTCTGGGCGCCCGAGGTCCAGATCTTCTGGCCGTTGATCACGAATTCGTCGCCGTCGCGGACGGCGCGGGTCTGGAGCGATGCCAGGTCGGAGCCAGCCCCTGGTTCGGACCAGAGCTGGCACCACTGCACCTCCCCGGAGAGGATGCCGGGCAGGTTTTCGCGCTGCTGCTCCTCGGTGCCGTGGACGATGATCGTCGGCCCGGCCATGCCGATGCCGATGCCGCCACTGCCCGGGGGCACGCGGGCCTCCGCCAGCTCCATGTTGAAAATGAACTGCTCCATGTGGGTCATGCCGGCGCCGCCGTACTCTTTCGGCCAGGCCGGGGCGATCCAGCCGCGCGCCGCCAGCCGCTGGCGCCAGGTCCTCATTGCGTCGGCAAACTCGGGGGCGCCGAAGGCGCCCATGCCGCCGCCCATGCGGCGGTTGATGCCCTTCAGCGGCTCCGGGCACTCGTTCTCGATGAACTGGCGCACTTCCTGGCGGAACTTTGCCTGTTCGGGCGTGTCAGCGAATACGGGCATGGCCTCGCCTCCCAACTCTTACGCGCACGTAAAGGTGGATCGATCTTAGTGGGGCGCGGGAAATAGTCAAGCACAAACCGGCCTGGAGGGAGCAAGTGCCCCGAGAAGTCTGCGCATCTGCCGAAGTAATGCACTGATTTCGGGCTAGGTTGAAGGCTGCTGTGGCCGGCATTCAGATTCGGCCGCATATGGCGGCAGGCGGGGGCTGGCGGCAAGGCACGGCGGGAGGGCAGGACAGGCCGGCCGGATGCGGGTCACTACGGAGTCCGCGCGCGCATCGAAAAGCTGGTCGAGGAGCTTTTTTCGTAACCATTCGCTGGACTGCGACCGCGTTACTTGCTGGATGGGCAGGTGGCTGACGGGGTCGTACGACCAGCCCCGCACTCCCCGTAAACGCGATCTCGGAAGCGGCTGCCTCACAGACCAGGCCCGCTGCGACCTCGAGGCAAATGCGCGGACGCATCAATCCAAAGGCGTATCGCGGATAACCTGCACCAGCTCTGGCGGCTGGGCCGGGCAGCAGGGCACCCTGGCGCGAAAGTCGAGGTAGCCAAGCTTACGAGGCCTCACTCAGCCCTCCACTAACCGCGTTTGTCTTGAGGCATCGCGGGATGCGCGACGGCGGGACATGCTGGAGCGCCCGGCGAGACGCAAGGTGCCAACCACATGTACCTCGCCGCGGGTCCCCGGCGGATGGACAACGCCGCCCGGCGCTTCAGGCGGCTCCGGCGGCCGCGACTATGATGGCGGCGGCCTCCGCGGACGTGAGCACGTCCGTGTTGAGGACGATGTCGTAGTGGCTCGGGCCCTCCTCCCTGAGGCCGTAGAACCGGCGCAGGAAGTCGGCGCGGGACTTGTCGGAGTCGGCGACGGCCTTCTCGGCCGCTCGCTGCTCGAGCTTCGCTTCAGCCGCGAGGCGCTGGGCGCGGACCGCGGGCGATGCGGTCACGAAGACACGGAGGACGCCGGGCATGCCCGCGAGGTGAATGCCGCCGCCGTGAGCCATGATGAGGACGCGGCCTGCCTGCGCGGTCTCGCGTATGACCTCGGTGATGAAGGCCTGGTAAGCCTCCGAACTGGCCTGGGGGGCGAGCAAGGCCGGGTTCCACTCCGCGAGCTCGGGAGAGGGGGCGGTGGCCATGGCCTCCAGCATGCGCAGCATGAGCGGCCGCCTCTGCTCCGCCCGCTCCACCGCTTCCGGTGAGACGCCAGCTTTTTCGGCTGCCCGCAGGACGATCTCGTCGTCGACATAGCGATAGCCAAGTCCCCCGGCGGCGGCATGCGCGACCTCCTCGCCCCGGGCGCCGAGCGAGCGTGCAACTGTTACGACCGTGTAGGGCATGGAGGGCTCCTCCTCGACTGGTCCGGCTGTGGGAGACGAAGGTCTGTGGATACTATCCGACTTTGTGCGCCGTGGGGAGCCTGAGGCAGCCCGCGCAATCGATCAGCACCGTTAGCCAGGCAGGCCGGGCTTGGCGCTGTGGCGTCCGGCATGCCACTCAGCTGACAGACGTGGAGAAGGCCCGCCGGAGCGCCGAGCCGGCGGCTCCGGCACCCGGTAACGGGACCTAGAGGGCGTGCTCGCGGCGGCCGGCTTCGAGCGCGGCCTGGATCTTCTCGATCAGGGCAAGGGCGGACTCCGCGGTCAGTTCGACTGCGACCCGCACGGGGGCGCCCTCGCGCTGGTTCACGAAGTCAATGTTCAGGGTGTGGTCGTAGGGCGCGGCCTGGGGGTGGTCGTAGTAGACGTTCGCGGTGTCGACGGTGACCCAGCCTTTCGGCCCCTTGGCCGCGCCGGCGATGGGAGTGGTCTCGGTGATATAGGTGCACATCGGCAATTCCTCGGACGGTCGTGATGGTGGTCGGTGGCTAGAAAGGGCTAGCGGAGAGTGGTGATGGTGGTCGTTCGGCCGGAGGCTCCTGCCGAGCGCCACTCCCCATCCTCTGCCTTCAGCCCTCCTATTTCAGGTACTTCTCGTAGAAGGCGAAGACCTTCTTCCAGCCGTCGACGGCCTGCTCCGGCCGGTAGCCGGCGCGGTCCGTGGCGAAGAAGCCGTGGCCGGCGCCGTCGTAGCGGTAGAACTCGTAGGTCTTGCCGTGCTTCTTCAACTCCTCCTCGGTCTTGTTGACCTGCTCTACGTCCGGGTTGCGGTCTTCGTTGCCGAAAATGCCCAGCAAGGGCACGCGGATCTTGGCCGTGTAGTCGATGGGCGCCACGGGGCGGTTCGGCGTCAGCTGCGCGGGGTCGGATACGATGACGCCGCCACCCCAGCAGTCGACCGCGGCGTCGATGCTCTCGACGAGGGCGGCGGCGATATAGGCGTGCCTGCCCCCGGAGCAGAAGCCGATGCAGCCGACTTTGCCGTTCGAGGTGGGCAGGGACTTGAGATACCTGGCGGCGGCATCGATATCGCCCATGACCTGGGCATCGGGCAGGCCGCCCATGGCGCGGACCATGGCTGCCATGTCGCCGGGCTCAGGCCCGCCGCCGGCGCGGTGGTAGAGATGGGGCGAGATGGCATCGTAGCCGGCGCGCGCCAGCTTGAGGCAGACCTCGGTCGTCCACTCGTCCCAGCCGGGGGCGTGATGGATGACGACGACACCGGGACGCCGGCCGGAGCCGGCTGGCCTGGCGTAGTAGGCTTCGATTTCGTCGCCGTTGTGGCCCTTGATGGTGATGGTTTCGGCACTTAGCGCAGGGTGAGGCACGGTGGAGCTCCTTCGTAGGTCAGTCCATTCGCGTCCGGAAGACGGCGGGGGTGCGGGAAATATATCAGATCGTCGGGCCGCCGGAACCTGGCGCTTCAGCTGGTCAGCACGGCTGCGCTCGGCGAGTGCGTCAGGCGAGCCAGCGCTTGAGGACGCCTGGTAGCTCGGATAAGTGGGCGATGACTGCGTCGGGCGCGACCCTGGCGCCGCCGGGGTCTTCGCGGCGGTACTGGTGCGTAAGGACGGTGCGCATGCCGAGGCGGGCGGGGCCCTCGACGTCGGCGTCGAGGCGGTCGCCGACGAAGACCGCTTCCGCACCCGCGACGCCGAGGGCTTCCAGGGCTTCCTCGTAGATACGCGGGTGGGGTTTGCGGACGCCGAGCTCGCAGGACGAGAGCGTGAGCTCGCAGTGCGCGCCCAGGCCGCGTTCCTCCAGGATGCGGTTGAGCACGCCCGCGCCCATGAAGGCATTGGAGACGCAGGCAAGGCGCAGGCCGAGTCCGCGCAGGGCCTCCAGCGCCTCGGGCATGCCTGGCTCGGGCTCGAGCGTCTTCGCCGTGTAGACGCTGGTCTCGAGGACTGCATCGGTGAAGGACGCAAGCACGTCGTGCGGCGGGTCGAGGCCGAGCTTGAGCAAGGCATCTCGGACGAAGTCGGTGGTCGGAGGCTGGTGGACCAGCGTAACGTCGGCCTTCCAGCGGTCCTCCCACTCCGCAAAGTAGCCTTCGACGGCCTCGATGAGCTCCTCCATTGAAGGAGCGTCGCCGTAGTGGCGGACAAGGTACTCGCGGCCGCGGCCGTAGCAATAGGCAAGGGCCCCGGGGTCCTCGGCCGGCGATCTCCAGAGGGTGGAGCCGATGTCGAAGAAGACAGCTTTGAGCGCCATGTCAGGACTTCAGCAGGTCAGCATGTCAGCCGTTGTGTCCCCGGCTGGCCAGCGCCGGCGGTCCGGCCGCCGGTCCGACCTTCGACTCAGCATGTGGTCATCGGGCCGCTGACGTCAAACCAACGCCTGCCAGGCCAGGATGGGGCCGAGGTCTCCCGCCGGCCCGGCGCCGCGCCGGCCGCTCATTTCACACACGTTTTACAGGGCTGTAGGCGCGCCGTAATGGATGCCGCGTGGGCCGGCCATACGCTGGAAGCGCGCCCGGAGGCACCCGCCCGCCTCGCCCGGGCGGGCGTCACGCGGCTCCGCCAGGGCCGCGGGGAGCGGGCCGGGAAGGAGGCAGTAAAATGGTGAAGCGGCCAGGGCTGAGCTTTCGAATTCGCGCTTGCCCGCGCTGTCGTGGCGATGCTTACCTGGAGCCGGCTGGCGATGACCCCGAGTGGCGCTGTCTGCAGTGCGGGCGTAGCGTGCCCGCGCCCGGGCGCGACGCCACGCGCGTGGGTCAAGCCGCCGGGGCCAGCGCGAGGCCGTAGGAGCCCGCGGAGATGACCCGGGGCGTCCCGGGGACGCGAGCCACGCTGCTCCGGCTCGGCGCGGGCGCCGCCATTGTCGGCCTGGCGCTGCTGGCACTGTGGCAGGCAGGCCTCCTCTTCGACACGAGCGATGGGGGCGATGCTGCCGACGCCGCCCTGGAGCCGGCGGATGCCTCCGTGCGGACGCCCGCCGTTTCGGGCTACGAGGTAGGGCTGCGGCCGGGGAACCTGGCGCCGGACTTCGAATTCTCGGACTTCGAGGGAAGGCGGCAGCGCCTCTCCGACTACCGCGGCCGGCCCGTGGCCCTGAACTTCTGGGCCAGCTGGTGCGGCCCCTGCAAGGCCGAAATGCCTGCGCTGGAAGCGGCGGTCCGCCGCTATGAGGCTCGCGGGCTGGCGGTCATCGGCATGAACAACGGCGAGTCGCTGAAGACCGCGCAGCGCTTCCTGAATGAAGTGAAGGTCGAACTCTCGGCCTTCGGCTACGACCCGCAGCAGGCGGTGGTGCGGCGCTACGCCATCGACGGGATGCCCACGACTTACTTCATCGACGCCAACGGCGTGATCACGCGCGTCGTCACCGGCACCCTGAACGAACGCATCCTCCAGTCCGCTATCGAGGAAGCGATCATCGGCTGGGGCCGCGTGCAGGCGCGGCCCTAGGGAAGCGCAGAGGACTAGGACCCCGGGCCCCCGCTCTCTCTTTGTGCTCGTCCTGCCGCAGGTCTATGCTGCCCTCGATCCGTGGGCGCGGAGGGGCCGATGACGGCGGGGGTTGTTACGTTCTCTAACCAGATAGGCGCCAACGGCGGCGCGATCGCCCGGGCGGTGGCGGAGAAGCTGCGTTACCGTTACTACGACTGGGAGATCCTATCGCAGGCGGCAGCCGAAGCGGGCGTGTCCCCGGAAGTGGTGGCTGTGGCCGCAGCAGAGCGCGCGCCGACGTTCATCGAGCGGATGATGCGCCGCCTTGCCTCGGCCTCGGAGACCGAGGACGCGCAGCCGGCGGCGCCGGGCCAGCGGCAATCGATCCTCACCTCGGACGACTACCGCCAGTTCATCGAGCATGTGGTGCGCGAGTTGGCGGACCGCGGGGACGCCGTGATCGTTGGCCACGCCGGCCAGGCGATACTACGCGACCGCGCGGGCGTGCTGCGCGTGCTCCTCACGGGCACGGTCGAGCGGCGCGCCGAACGCCTGGCGGCGGCCCAGGGCGTCCCGGCCGAGCAGGCGCGCGAGACGGTCCAGCAGTCCGACAGACAGCGGCGCGACTTCTTCCGCCGCGCTTACCAGATGGACTGGCTGGACGCGAGCCACTACCACGTCTGCCTCAACACCGACCGCCTGAGCGTCGACCTCGCGCGGGACATGATCGTCGCCTGCGCGCGCGAGATCCCGTAGGGAAGGCCCGATCCGCGGCAGAGACAGCCGGGGCAGAACCCGTCCCGGGTCGGGAGGCCGGTGCTCTTGCTTCGGTCGCTACTTCACGGGTCCCGCTTCCTGCCTCCCAACACCTGTTGGCCGCTGCCGAATGGCCCTGCCGGTCCCCGGCCGCGCGCCCTAACCTCGAAGGTGGAGGAAGGCCGTGGAAAAGAAGAAGTATGGGCTGTTCGTCCGCACTGAGCGCGATTACGAGGACGCCCTGGAGGCGACGAAGGCGGCGCTCAGGGCCGAGGGCTTCGGCGTGCTGACGGAGATCGACGTGAAGGAGACGCTGAAGCAAAAGCTGGGGGCGGACTTCCGGCGCTACGACATCATCGGGGCCTGCAACCCTCCGCTGGCGTATCAGGCCCTGAGCAAGGAGCGCGACATCGGCCTCCTGCTGCCCTGCAACGTTATCGTCTACGAGGACGATGCCGGAGGCAGCGTGGTGGCGGCGCTGGACCCCCGGGACATGATGGCGATGACGGACAATCCCGGCCTGCGCGAAGTCGCCGAAGAAGCTCGCGCGAAGCTCGAAAGGGCGCTGCTGACGGTCGCGTCCGCCCCGGCGACCTAGGGCTCGGAATGCCCCGAGCTTCGCAGCTCTCAGCTGCGCAGCTTTGGAGGCCCGCCTCCTCAAGGCGGGGGGCGGTCGCGGTAGGTGCGCCAGATGAGCCAGGCGGGCTTGGCGCGGTTGTCGGCCGTGTAGAGGCCGCTGGTCGCCAGGGGCGCGAAGGCAGGGAGAGGATCGTCCTGGACGTCGCGGCCAAGGTACCAGACCACCAGCGTCGACCCGAGCGCCTCCGCTTCCGCCAGGGCGCGGCGCAGGAAAGCGGCCTGGTCTCCCTCGAGGTTGCCGCCTTCGGGCGAGGGCCCGGAAGTCCAGCCTATGGAGGCCAGGATCAGGGGCTTCTGAAAGCGCGTCTTCAACTGAGCGTAGTAGCCTTCGGGCAGGGCGTTGATGCGTCCGAAGGCGAAGCCAGGGAAGGAACTAACGGCGACGGCATCGATCTTCGGCTCGAAGCGTGGCACCAGCGCCCACGCCGGCTGTGAGGCCTGCCCGAACTGCAGGAGCGCCTGAAGGTTCTCGTACTGGAAGGTGGGAAAGACCAGGGTGTCGGGCGAAACGTCCTTGACGGCGTCGTAGGCCTCGAAGTAGAGGCTCTGGAAGCTGCGGAAGGCGGCGTCGCCGCGGCGGTTGAAGAACATGTCGACCTCGACGCCGAGGGCCATGTAGGCCGGGCGATAGTTCAGGGCAAGGTATTTGGCGTAAGACACGAAGGCGGAGCGCACACGCCCGTCGGTGAAGTCGCGGCCACGGAGGTCGTCTGGGAGAGCGGCCAGGCGGCCGCGGTCGGCCGGGTCTGTGGGGTCGATCGCCAGGAAGAGCTGGAGGCGGTTCGCCCGGGCCAGCTCGCGTTCCAGCCTGGTGAGTCGCTCGGTGCGATCGGAGATCGTGCCGCCGGGGATGAACTCCTCCCAGGGCGGGACCCGCTGCACGAGGATCACTTCGCCGGCGGAGGCCGCGAACTCGAAGGCCTGGCGGTAGGAGGCGTCGGACGGGCGCTGGGGCACGGAGCTGACGCCCATTAGGAAGGGCCGGGGCTCGCCTTGATTGCGTGAGGGGCCCGCCTCACGAGGCTCGCGCTCGCCGCCGCAGGCAACGGCGGCGAGCAACAGAGCTGCGACGCAAACAATCGCGAGCCGGCTGGCGTGCGGCTTGTTCGGCACCGTTGGCGAAATTGTAGGGCAGCGCGCTTGCCGCGCAGTCCCGCTGGCTGCCGGGTCGCTCGGGACAGGATGCCTTCCGGCCAGTGACATAGGCCGTGATGCCTGAAAACGAACGGTTACCGAGGGTCGATAACGCTTGCTTTGCGGCAGATCGGCTCGCCCCCACCGCCGCCTTCCCCCTAGAATGAACGCACGGCACACTCGCGGGTTCACCCATGCCTGCCGGAAGGCTGGCGGGCCCGCCATGCCGAACGCTCCAGGACAAGACTGTCTCTCCTTAACGGGGACGGGCCGGGGGTAAGGTTTGGATCTGATCCGCCAGGTCGAAGAGAAGCTTGCGGGCTACTCGCCCTCGCTCCCGGAGGCCTTCCACGACGCCCTCGACAAGCTCCAGCCCGTCCTCTCCGAGGCCGAGCTCACCGACTGGCTCCAGGAAGCCCTCGACCTCGCCCAGCACTCCCTCCGCTCCTGGGAAGCTGCCGCCGACTTCTTCCGCGTCAGCCCGATGTTGCGGCCGAACATGGACGAGCCCACTTTCAAGCAGTGGGTGCGCTCCGGCAAGGAGCTCGCCGAGCTGTCCTCCGCCATCGCCGGCGCCTACTTCCGCGCCTCCCCGACCGCTCTGCCACACCTGGCCGGCATCCAGATCGCGGAGTGGGCCGCGTTGGGGCAGCGCCTTTACAAGGGCACCTGGAAGTCAATCTCCCTGGCCTCCGACTTCTTCGCCGGCTGTCCCGTGCTCTTCCACAGCCTCTCCCTGTCGGAGACAGGCCGGCTCGTCCGCATCATCGAAAGCATCTCCGAGCGCTCCGCCGAGCTCGCCGCCGCCTGCCTGGAGTCATCGATCGCGGCCTTCGGCCAGATGGACCGCGCCGACCGCCACGCCTTCCTCGACTTCGCCGCCGCGGTCGCCGACGCCTCCTGGCCGGAGAGCAACCTCTACTTTCAAAAGGGCACCGAGCTCATCCGCCACATCGCCCCCGACGAGCGCAGCCGCTACCTCGATCTCGCTGCCCGGGTAGCCCGCCGCATCGGCCGGCAGGCCTACACCCTTTTCGCCGAAGGCGCCACCGCCCTGCGCGAGGTCGACGAGCACTACCACGGCCGCCTCATCGACCTCGCGGACCGCCTTGTGCCTCTCTCGCCCGTGGCCGCCATGTCCTTTCTCAAGGCCGCCCCCGAGGTCATGGTCCGGCTCCGCATCGACGAAATGGAGGACTACCACGCGGCCGGCCTGGAGATCCTGCGCGAGAGCTTCGAGGGCGGTGAGGCCTACTTCCGCCTCGAGTCCGGCAAGGCGGAACAGGTCATCCAGTCCCTCTCCGCCCGCATCGACCTCGACCACGTCGCCGAGCTCCTCCGCCTCTACTCGAAGGCCCTCACCGGCACCAACATCAGCATCCATCCGGTCGCCGCCCTCGAGGAGAAGGGCATCGGCTGGGTTGCCGAACGCGGCGCCAGTACCGAGGGCACCTCGATTTACCTCCCCGAGTTCGTGGAGGAGTTCGCGACCAAGGCCGAGAACTTCGCCGTCTACAAGGTCTTCGCCACCCACCAGGCTGCCCACCTCGAGTTTGGCAGCTTCACCTTCAACTACGCCCGCCCCGGCGCCCTCTTCAAGCGCCAGCGACACCTGGTCGAGCGCGCCCGCCGTCGTGAGGGCGCGATCAAGAAGCGCCAGTGGCTGACGGACATGGAGCGCTTCTTCGACCTCTTCCCCCAGCGCCAGGTGGGCTCCGACCTCTTTACCATCGTCGAGGATGTCCGCGTGGACTCCTACGTCATGCGCGAGTACAGCGGCATCCGCCAGGCCGCCAGCCGCGTCCAGAAAGGCGAGCTCGACCGCCGCCCCGACATCCGCCAGCTTCCGCTGAAAGAGGCCTTCATCGAGAACCTCGTCCGCGCCTCCCTGGTCCAGCCGCGTCCGGGAGGCGGCCGCAACGCCGGCCAGGCGGGCGACGGACCCGCAGACCAGCCCCTGTTCCAGTTCCCCCGACCCCTCATGCCCCTCCTCTCCCAGGGCATCGCCGTCCTCGACCGCATCCGCGAGGCCGGGGCCATGGTCGAAGACTCCGCCGAGGCGACCCTGCTCCTCTACGACATCGTCGAGATGATCCCCAACATCCCGCCCGAGGCCCTTCAGGACCTCGACTGGGACACCCTCTCGGCCGAGGACCTCGAGATGATGCGCGTCGCTGCCGGCGAGGCCGGCACCCAGGGGTCCGAGGCCCTCGACTCTCTCCAGGGCGAAGAGATGGAGTACTCCAGCCCGGAGCAGGTCGACTTCCGCGGCGACTTCAAGCCGGAGCTGGTCCAACTCCTCATGCGCCTGCGCCTGAACCAGGGCGGGGAGCAGCAAGGCGCGGAGGGCATGTCGCCGCTCACGCCGGAGCAGCTGAAGGAACTCCTTGAGAAGTCCGTCGAGATCAACATCACCGGCATGGCCGAAGGCGACCTCGCCTCCACGATCGGCCTCTTCCTTACCAACCTCGAGAAAGAGGCCGGCACGCCGATCTCGGACACCAGGTACGAGTCTGACCGCCAGGGCGCGCCCTCGGAGGAGGAGCCCGAGGCCCCTGAGTTGCCCCACGAAGTCCGCACCTACTACTACGACGAGTGGGACTTCCGCGCCGCCGACTACAAGCCCCGCTGGTGCGCCGTGCGCGAGCGCGTCCTCGAGGAAGGCACCGAGGAGTTCTACGAAAAGACCCTGCGGGAGCATTCATCGCTGGTCGCCGAGACCCAGCGCCAGTTCGAGCTCCTGCGCCCGGAGATCTTCCGCAAGATCAAGCGCCTCGAAGACGGCGAAGACATCGACATGGACGCCGCCATCGACTTCATCGTCAACAAGAAGGCGGGCCACGGCGAAGTCCCGAAGATCTACTGGCGCCGCAACAAGATCGAGCGCGATGTCGCCGTCGCCTTCCTCCTCGACATGTCCGCCTCAACGGACGAGGAGATCGAAAAGCGCAAGCGCAAGGAAGACGAAGACGACTTCGACGATGACCCGCGCAAGTACTTCGCCTGGCTCGCCCAGCGCCGCACGCAGCAGCTCATGGACCCGCCCAAGCGCATCATCGACCTCGAGAAGGAGAGCCTGGTGCTCTTGATCAAGGCCCTCGAGGCTATCGGCGACCGCTACGGGATCTACGGCTTCTCCGGTTACGGGCGCGACAACGTCGAGTACTACGTCATCAAGGACCTGGAGGAGACCTTCGGCGAGCACGTCCGCAAGCGCGTGGACAAGGTCACGCCAATCCGCTCGACGCGCATGGGGCCCGCCATCCGCCACACCACCGCGAAGCTGCTCGAGTCAGACGCGAAGGTGAAGATCCTCTTCCTCGTGTCGGACGGCCGTCCCCAGGACCACGGCTACGGCCGCGACCGCACCGAGAAGGAATACGCGATCCACGACACGCACAAGGCGCTGGTGGAGGCGAAGCACAAGGGCATCATCCCCTTCGCCCTCACCGTCGACAAGGAAGGCCACGACTACCTCGGCCAGATGTGCGGCGACATCGGCTACGAGATCCTCGGCGACATCGAGATCCTCCCCAGCCGCCTGCCGACGCTGTACCGCAAGCTAACGGAGTAG
>DATLYJ010000010.1 GCA_035574915.1 Dehalococcoidia bacterium
GTCGCCGATGCGCACGCCCGCCTCCAGGATCTCGATGCCGGCGAGCTTGCCGTCGGCGTCGTAGTCGAACGCGACGCCGTCGCTGACGTTCTTCGTCGTGACAGTGGTGTCCAGAAATCTTATGTAGAGCGCGTCGACGCGGGCATCATAGGTAATCTTCATGCCGACATGCTATTACATGGCCGCCCGGCCTGCCGCCGCAGGGCGCGGAATGCGCCTGGCGTTAGCTGAAGTAGGTGTAAACGGTCAGGACCAGCACGCCACCCGTGTCCTCGATGAAGACGGGCCGCACCTGCTTCCGTGAGCAGGGACGCCCGTTCCACTCGCCCTCGAACTCGAAGTCCTTGCGGCAATCCAGGCGGCCACGGCCGGCCGAGAACCAGGCCGAACCGCCGATCGCCGCGATCACCTCCTCCTCGTTGGTGCCGCGGTACTCGAATTGGGCGCGCGCGTGCTCGGAGATGATTACCTCAGCCATGGACCAAGCCTAACGCCGAAGAGACGGCCCTGTCAGCGCCGCTCCCACTACGCCAGACTGCGCCGCCGTGCGGTTCGGCTGGACGAAGCGCGCCTGTGACCGCGGCGTTTGCCTTTGGCACTGCCTTTCGCGAAACTGAGGAACCCACTGGACCGCGGGGAGCGAGCGCTTAGCCGGGAGGTCATGATGGCGGAAGAACAGTGGATCGAGATCATCCCGCATGGTCCTTACCGAGTTCACGGAAACGTGCCCCTGAGCGAGATGGCGCCTGTCCACACATTCAACGGCGAGCCGGTCGCGTGGCATACCCTGCGGGAGATCGCCACGCCGCCCGGCACCTACGACCTCTGCCGTTGCGGCAAGACCTCGACGCGCCCCTTCTGCGACCTGACTCACGAGAAGCAACACTTCGACGGGCGCGAGACTGCCAGCAGGCTGCCTTTCCGCGAACAGGCCGAGAGCTGGGAGCGCGAAGGCGAAGTCCTCTCTGACGTGCAGGACTTGTGCTTTTCGGCGGGGTTCTGCGGCACGCGGACGCGCAATATCTGGGACATGTTCGCGGAGTCGAACGACCCCGCCGAGCGTGATCTGATGCGAGAGATGGTGTTCCGCTGCCCCTCCGGGCGCATCGTGCTCTCCGACCATGAGGGCTTCTCGAAGGAGTCGCCGCTCCCGCCGAGCATCGCCGTGCTGCCGGGAGGCCCCATCTGGGTCCGGGGCGGCATCACGATCATCGGCACCGACGGGACTCCCTGGGAGCCGCGCAACCGCGTCACGGTCTGCCGCTGCGGCCGCTCTCGCAACAAGCCCTTCTGCGACGGCACCCACATGCGCATCCACTTCGACGAGCGATAGGCGAGCAGCGCTCGGCCTCTCGCCGCCAACGAAATGAGGAGAGGCCCCCCTTCGCGAGGGGCCCCTCCTCATAGGAAGCTCGCTTGAAGTCGAAGCCTGCGCCTACGACCGCCGTGCGGCCAGGGCAAGCGCGCCAAGGCCGGACACGCCGAGAAGCGTAAGGACCGCGAAGGGCAACCAGCCGAAGCCGGCTTCGTCCAGCATGCCGCCGCTGCCCGTGCGCGGCAGCGCCGACGGCGTCGCCGCGGGTTGGGCCGCCGCGGGCAGCGTCAACTGGAAGCGGGCGAACCCGCCGGGGTTGTCGCGCGAGTGGGCATTGAAGTAGAAGTTGCCCGCGCGCAGGTCGGCGATGTCCGCATCGCTCAGCGTAAGGGTGCCGTGCACTGTGACGAACGGCACCGTTGACAGGTTGTGGACGATAGGGCCATTGGTGCCGCGCGGCGCCCTGTGGATGTGAGCGGCCGTCACCTGGCCCTGGTCGATGCCGTTTACGGTGGCCTGGAACTGCAACGTCTTCGCGACGTCATCGAAGACGAATCGGACGCGCACGGACCCCGGCCCCGTTACGGGCGGGACCTCCTCTGCGCCGGTCGCCACACCTTCGATGGTGAACTGCGCTGCCTGCGCCGTCCCGTCTCTCAGCGCCAGGCCGGCTACTCCAACCACTACCGCCGCGGCAAACAGCGCCGCCAAGAGTCTCTTCACGCCGAAGTCTCCTTTCACTCGTCCCGCTCCCGCGGGGGTCAGGCTGCAACGCTACGAGAAGGTTACCGAGGCTTCCTTAGAGGAATACGTTGCAGGTTGGCACTTCGGCTTTCGAAGGCATTACAGCAGCATCAAAGTGTGCGCCGAGGAGTGGCCGGGCGGCCGACAGAGATGCCAGCATCCGGCTGTCTCTGGCAATGCGCTCAGATCTTTGCCGTGCGAGCGGAGTAGATATCGGGTATGCGCGCGATCTCGTCCAGGAGCTCCGGGGTCAGCTCGTCGTCGAGGCCCAGGACCATGAGCGCCCGCCCGCGCACCTTTTCCCGGCCGACGCGCATGAAGCTGATGTTCACGTCCTTCTGGCCGAGGAAGGTGCCGATGCGGCCGATCATGCCCGGGCGGTCCAGGTTCTCGCAGAGGAGCAGATAGCCCTCCCCGGGGGACACGTCCACCCAGAAGTCGTTGATCTCGACGATGTGCGGGCCGTCGTGGGCGACTGTGCTGGACACGGTCGTCTTGCCGGTGCTCGTCCTCAGGTGGACGCGGATCAGGTTCGCGTAGATGCCCTCGTAGTGCCCCTTGTGCTCGATGATGCGGAGGCCGCGCTGCTCCGCGATCATGCTCGCGTTCACGAGCGTGACATTCTCCTCGCTCACGGGGGCCAGGAGGCCACGGATCACGGCTGCTTTCAGAGGGGTGGTGTCGTAGTCCGCCAGCTCGCCCAGGTACTCGACTTCGACGCTGGCCAGCTGACCTGTCGAGAGCTGGGTGGCCAGGGAGGCCGCCTGGGTGGCCGCCTGGAGGAAGGGCGCTATCACCTGGTAGGCCTCGGCGGCGATGAACGGGGCGTTCACGGCGTACATCGCCGGTTCGCCGTTCAGGACGGCGAGCACCTGCTTCGCCACATCTACCGCCACGCGTTCCTGGGCCTCGGCGGCGGAGGCGCCAAGGTGCGGCGTGACGATGATCCGTGGGTGGCGGAGGTAGGGGGCGTCCGCCGGCGGAGGCTCCGGCTCGAACGAGTCCAGCGCCGCGCCCGCGACCTTGCCGCTCTCCAGGGCGCGAAGGAGGGCCTCCTGCGACATCAACTCCCCGCGCGCGGCATTGATGATGCGGACGCCGGCCTTCATCCGCGCGAACTCGGCGTCATCGATCATGTGGTAGTTGGAGGCCAGGCCAGGGGCGTGGAGGCTGATGAAGTCGCTCTGCTCCAGTACCTCCTCCTTGGTGGCTATCTCGACGCCCAGAGTGTGAAACCGCTCGACCGGTAGGGGCGGGTCGTAGGCGATCACGCGCATTTCCAGCGCCTTCGCGCGCCGCGCGACTTCCGAGCCGATGCGGCCGAGGCCGAAGATGCCAAGGGTCTTACCCCGCAGCTCGACACCCACGAACTTCGAGGGCTCCCAGCGCCCCTCGCGCAGGGCCTGATGGGCATCCGGTATGTGGCGGGCAAGGGCGAGCATGAGGCCGATGGTGTGCTCGGCGGTAGCGACTGTTATCGCTTCGGGCGCGTTCGCGACCACGACACCGTGGCGGGTTGCGGCCTCGACGTCGATGTTGTCGACGCCGACGCCCGCGCGGCCGATGACCTTCAGGTTGACCCCGGCCGCGATGACGTCTGCGGTAACCTTAGTCGCGCTGCGCACAACGAGGGCGTCGTAGGCGCCGATGCGGTCGAGTAGCTCCTGCGGCGAAAGCCCGGTCTGCACGTCCACGTCCGCGTGCTCCCGGAGGATCGCGAGTCCATCCTCCGCGATGCGGTCCGAGACGAGGATGCGGAACATGGTCAGTCGGTCAGGCGGGCGCGGCGGCGGGTTTCTTGTAACCGAGCCTCTGAAGCGCGTCTCCGAGCGCCACCACGGCCATCTTGATGTCAGCTTTGTCCACCAGCCCGAGATGGCCGATGCGGACGATTTTGCCGGCAAGCTTCCCCTGGCCGCCGGCCAGTACCGTCTCGTACTCCTTGTTCAGGAGCGAGAGTAGCTCGGCGGCGTTGACGCCTTCCGGCACGACGACGCTGGTGACGGTGTTAGAGGCGTTCGGCCCTTCGCAGAGGAGGCGCAGGCCCA
The DNA here is from genome assembly GCA_035574915.1 of Dehalococcoidia bacterium. Taxonomy (NCBI): domain Bacteria; kingdom Bacillati; phylum Chloroflexota; class Dehalococcoidia; species Dehalococcoidia bacterium. The sequence continues at coordinate 4,108 of DATLYJ010000010.1, forward strand.
GCGCCTTCACTTCGCTCCGCGTGAACTCCCCTATGGCCGCATGGCGGGACGTGATCGACTCCAGGCCCTCCTTCATCATCATGTCCAGCGCGAGGTCGAGGGCGAAGTAAAGCGAAACGGCCGGCGTCCAGGGAGTCTGGCCGCGCTCGGCGAAGGACTTCGCCTTGCCGATGTCGAAGTAGTACCTGGGCATAGTCGAGCGCTCGTAGGCCTTCCAGGCGCGCTCGCTCAGGGTGATGAAGGCAAGCCCCGGCGGGATCATGAAGCCCTTCTGGGAGGCGGTGACCGCAACGTCCACCGTCCAGGCATCCGTGGCAAAGGGGACGCAGCCCAGCGAGCTGATTGCGTCCACGATGATGAGGATCTCCGGCCGGACGCCCCTTACGGCCTTGGCGATGGCGCCGATGTCGTTCGTGACGCCCGTCGACGTCTCGTTGTGGGTGAGGAGCACGGCGACGTAAGAGGCGTCGGCGGCGAGCGCGTCGGCCACAGCCCGCGGGTCGGCGGGAGTCCCGGGCTCGAAGCTGAGCTTCGTCGGCTGCACGCCGTACGCCTCGCAGATCTCGACGAACCGCTCGCCGAACTCGCCGATCGAGACGACGAGCACGCGGTCGCCCGGCGAGAGCACGTTGACGACGGCCGCCTCCATGGCGCCAGTGCCGGAGGTCGTGAGTACGTAGACCTCGTTCTCGGTGCGGAAGAAGGTCTTCAGCCGCGCCATGATCCGCTTCTGCATCTCCGCGAACTCCGGTCCGCGGTGATTGATCATCTGCTTCGACATCTCCTCGAGGGTGTCGGGCGGACAGGGCGTAGGGCCTGGGATACGCAGGTTAGGTGGCACTGTAGTCTCCTCAGAAGTTGTGAAAATCGTAACGGTCTATGGGGGCCCGGTCAACCTAATCGTACCCCTGATAGCCGCGGCGCCCTGAGCAACCTGGCTCGCTCCTGGGGACCGCGGCGGATGGCGCAGAGTACGATGGAGCAATGACAGCGACCGACGGGCCCGGATACCTCACCTGGGGTCATGCTGCCGCGCGACTACTACGCACGGCGCGTCTGGAGGCATCGCGCTCTGGCCACTCGGACGTCCTGCCGGCCCACCTCCTTCTCGCGGCCCTGGACCAGCCTGAGTTACACCAAGCCCTGAGGGTCCTGGGCGCGGCGCCCGATGTCTACGGCATTCGCGCCCGCCTCGCCGCTGCTTCGCTCCGGCCGAGTGAGTTCAGCGAAGCCTTGCCGCTCTCGCCATCCGCGGCCGAGGCGCTCGAGTCAGCGCGGGAGCACCGCGAAGGCGAGGCCTTCGAGCTGCTCTTCCTCCTCGTCCTGAAGGCGACGCTGGAGGACGAAGCCTGCCGCGTCCTGCTGCACCGGGCCGGTACGGACCCGGAAGCGCTTGCCCTGCTGCTGGCGCGCGTCGACTAGTCAGCCTCTCAGCCCACGACACAGCCCCGGCCCCGGGACTGATAGAATCGCTGCGGCGTTATGGTGACTGGACTCCGCGCCCTGCCCTCGGTCGACCGCGTGCTCTCGCACCCTGCGGCCGTGCGGGCCGCGCAGGAGCTGAGCAGGGCTGTCGTCGCCGATGCGGCCAGAGAGGAGCTGAGCTACCGGCGCGCCGCCGTAGCCACCGGTGCGCCGGCGCCCACCCTGGACGAGGTGGTAAGCGCTGCCCTCCGCCGGGCTTACGCCGCCCTGAAGCCTTCCCTCCGCCCCGTAATCAACGCGACCGGCGTCATCATCCACACCAATCTCGGGCGAGCGCCGCTGTCCGATGCCGCCATCGCCGCCATGGAGGCCGTGAGCCGCGGTTACAGCAACCTCGAGTTCGACCTCGACGCCGGGATGCGCGGCAGCCGTCACGAGCACGTCGAGTCGCTGCTAAGGCGCGCCACCGGGGCAGAGGCGGCCATGGCAGTCAACAACAACGCCGCTGCCCTCTTGCTTGTCCTTGCGGCCTTCGCGAGCGGCCGCGAGGTCATCATTTCGCGGGGCCAGCTGGTCGAGATCGGGGGCGGTTTCCGCATACCGGATGTCATGGCCCAGAGCGGCGCCAGGCTGGTCGAGGTCGGGACCACCAACCGGACCTATCTGCGCGACTACGCCGCCGCTGTCACCGACCAGACCGCGGCCCTCATGCGCGTCCACGCCTCCAACTTCAAGGTCGTCGGGTTCACGGCCGGCGCGACAATCCGCGAGCTCGCCTCGCTGGCCCGCGAACGCGGCCTGCTGCTGATCGATGACCTGGGCAGCGGTTGTCTCCTGGACACGACTCGATATGGCCTGGCCCCGGAACCGACGCCGCAACAGAGCCTGCAGGCCGGCGCTGACCTGGTGCTTTTCTCGGGCGACAAGCTCCTCGGCGGGCCCCAGGCCGGCATTGTCCTCGGCCGCGCGGCCCTGATCGCGGCCCTGAAGCGGCACCCTCTCGCCCGGGCGGTGCGCATGGACAAGGCGAGCATCGCCGCTCTCAACGCCACCCTCCTGCACTACGTCACGGGTGATGCCGTCACGCAGGTCCCGGTCTGGCGCATGATCGCGACCCCCGAAGCGGCCCTCCTCCGGCGCGCCAGGCGCCTGGCCGCGGCGGTCGGGCACGGCGCGAGGGTAGTCCCGGGACGGTCGATGGTGGGTGGCGGGAGCTTGCCGGAGGAGAGCCTGCCGACGCACCTCGTAGCCCTGCCGCCCCAGCCCGGCTTTGGGCTGGAGGAGATGGCGCTGAGGTTGCGCAGCGGCGAACCTGCCGTCGTCGGCCGGATCGACGAGGGCCATCTCCTCCTCGACCCGCGCACGGTCGACCCGCGGGACGACTCCCGGCTGAGATCAGCGCTCCAGCACGCCCTTGCCTGACAGGAGCGCCTACCTCCGAGCACTGGCGCCCTCGCCGTTCTGGGCGGTGGTCCTGGCCGCGCTCGCCGCACGCCTGGCCTGGATCGCCCTCGTCCACCCGCGCGTCGACCTGGTGGACGACGCCGGCTTCTACGACTTCTTCGCCGTTGCCATCGCCGAAGGGCGGGGCTATGTGCGCCCGGAGGGCGTGCCCACGGCCTTCTGGCCAGTCGGCTATCCCGCGACCCTCGCCGCGGTCTACTCGCTCCTCGGCCACAGCCTCCTTGCCGCCAAGCTGCTCAATGTCGTCCTCGGCGCCGCTACGGCCGGACTGGTGTACCTCCTGGCCCGGCGCTGGTTCGGAGTGAAACAGTCGGCATTGGCCGGCATGGTCTACGCCTTCTTCCCGGGCGCCATCGGCTTCACGAGCCTGACAATGTCGGAGACGCTCTTCACCTTCCTCTTCATCGCTGCCTTGTACGTCGCGGCGCGGGCTTCGGAGGAGGAAGGCCACGAACTCCTGTGGGCCGCGGCCTTCGCCGTGATTGCAGCGGCGGCCGCGTACGTGCGCGGGCAGGCTCTGGCCCTGCCCTTCTTCGCGGCGGCGTGGCTCCTCATCGCCGGATGGGCATGGCAGCGCGCCGTGGCCTTCCTGGCGGTCTCTTTCGCTGTCGTGGTCGGGCTCTCCATCCCCTGGATGGTCCGCAACACGATCGCGTTCGGGGAGCCAACTTTCATGTCGACGAACGCCGGCATCAACCTCTGGCTCGGGCACCACCCGGGCGCGGACGGCGGCTTCGACTACCACCACCAGCTCGGCTTCACGGCCCAGTTCAATCACCTGCCACGGGTCGAGCAGGAGCCCGCCTGGAACCGCGAGGGCTTCCGCCAGGCCGTGCGCTACGCGCTGACGCACCCTCTTGCCGAGCTGCGGCTGAGCGCGCAGAAGGTGGCGAAGCTCTACATGCACGACCACGACGCCATCGCCTGGAACGAACAGAACGGCAACTCCCCCATCTTCACCGAGCCACGCCGCACACGCCTCGCGGCGCTTTTCGACGCCTACTACTATGCCGCTGGCCTCGCTACCCTCGCCGGATTGGGGATCGGCCTGCGGCAGCGGCGGGCCTGGGTCGGGCCGGTGGCCTCGGCCTTCGTGCTCTGGACGCTGGTGCACGTCGCCTTCTTCGCCGAACCGCGCCTGCATGCGCCACTGCTGCCGCTCTTCGCGATCTCCTCGTCGGCCGCTCTCGTCGAGGTCGTGAGGCCTCTCGCCGGCGCCTTCCGGCGGCCATCACTCCCCTCCGCGCCGCCCGAGTCGACGCCAACACGGGTTTGACAGGACACGGGGGCGGCATATCATGGGAACGAGACCGGGAGTTCCCGGGACGAGGTGTCTCCCTTGCAGATCGACTGGTCCAAGGCAATCGAGGACATTCTGGCGGAGCAGATACACTGCCCCCGCTGCGGTGTCCTGACGCCGCAGCTTGTCGGCGGTTACTCGCGCGCTCCCTGGGCGGCCGAGTACGCGCCGCGCTGCGCGAACTGCACGCACAAGGAGGACTGCGAGTCCCGCAAGCTGGTCTTTCTCTGTGAGGCCTGCGCCTCGGAGCTCCGCCTCCGTGCCCGGCCCGTGGACCAGGCCGGCATGATGACCCTCCTGATGAACGACTGCCGCAAGGACCTGGAGGAGTGCCTCGACTACCTCGCGGAATACTGGCAGGAAGATCTCGACCTCGACCCCGAGGAGGCCGAAGCCCGGCTCGAAGAAGTGGCGCCGGACGTCTTCGAGGAGGAGGCGAACTGGCGGGCGCGGCTCGAAGAGGAGTACCTCTCGTACCACCGCTGGTTCCGAGAGCACAAGATCCGCATCCCGGACCCCGAGTGGCGGGCCACGTACGTCGAGGAGATCATCAGCCTCGGCTACACGACAGCCCTCGGTGACTGAGGGGCGCCCCGAACTGCCCTTCGCACGGAGGGCCCCTTCTCCGCACGATGAGATTCCTTAGCGACCTCAACTCCGGCCGCCTCCTTGCCGCCGGGCTCGGGTTGGCGCTGGTCGCGATGGTTGCCGTCGCCGCCGGCTATCTCACGCGCGAGCAGGAGCGGCATTCGCTCGAGGTCGCGGCGCCGCCCGCCGGCGTCGAATACGTCCGCGGCGTGGTCCAGTCCGTGACCGCGGACTCGATCACCCTGCTTACGGACGCCGGGCCGGCGACCGTGCGGCTCACGCCGGCCACCCGCCGGGAGGCTGTCGAGACGATAGGCCTATCGCAGGTCAGGCCCGGTGACTGGGTCAATGCCGGCGGCGTGGGACATGCCCAGACGATCTACGTCCTGACAGCGCTGGTGGTAATCCCGGCGGAGAACGTGGAGGGACGGTGAGCAGGGGTCTGGTGGCCTGGATCGCGATGGCCGCGCTGGTCGCAGCCCTGGGAGTGCTCGCCGGTCGCGCCCTGCGCGGCTCCGGAGGCGGCACATTCGACTTCGACGCGACGGCCCCGGCCTACTCCGCCGCCGACCTGCCCATGGCGCGCAGTCGCGGCGGGTTCACCGGCTTCGGCGAGACCGGCGGCCTGGACGGCTCCGTGCTCGTCTCCGGGCGGGTCTCAGCGGCCGGGCCGGACTCCATCACGCTCGAGACCTCCACCGGCCGGAACGTCATCCGGCTCAGCGGCGAGCAGAAGCTCCGTATCCTGCGGCCGCACCAGGGCTCGATTGCCCCGGGCACAACCGTCGCCGTCCTCAAAAAGCCTGGGACGGATGAGGCCCAGGCTGTGCTCCTGTTGCTGAACCCCTGACGCCAACCTCGGCTCAGCCTCATGCCGACGGAAAGCCGCCGCGCGGCTCCTTTCGGCCCGCAACGCGGCTGCGTCGGCCTTAGCGTGTCAGGCGCAGGAACCGGGTCATGGGGAGGCGCAGGAAGTAATAGACAAGCGCGAGGATGCCGGCGGAGAAGGCGAGCGCGATCACGGCGAAGGAGACGCCGACCGTGTCCCACCGGGTCGCGAGGTCGAAGGGCGGGACCACCCGGGCGCCGTCCGCGGTGACGTTGAGGAAGGAGAGCATGGTGGCGGAGATGCGCAGTCCAGCGACGGTGCCAACGACGAGGCCAACCACCGCGACCACGAGGTACTCGAGCGAGACCATGCTGAAGATCTGGCGGGTGGAGAAGCCCATGGCCCGCATTACCGCGACTTCGACGGTGCGGGCCTGGCCCCCCGTGTAGAGCGTCAGGCCGAAGCCCAACGCCAGGATGCCGAAGGCGGCTATGACCGCAAGGAGCAGGATGCCGGTGCCGCCGGCGCGCACTACCGGGTCGGAGCGCACGCGGCCAAGCACCTCCTGGACGTCGAGGATCTGGCCCGCAAGTATGTTGTGCCGCCGCTCGAGCTCTGCCTTGGCCTGCGCGCGAGCTTCGGGGTCAGAGGGAAGGCGGAACCAGACCTCGTTCGGGGCGCGGCCGCTGGTGAGGTTCGCGAGGCCGTTGAAGTAGTAGAGGTGGTCCTGGTTCAGGAGAAGATAGCCGTCCGCGGAGTCGTACATCGTGGGGAAGAGGTCTGTCGTGCCGGTGATGCGGACAGGCATGATGAGGGAGCCAACGCCGATCTCGAACTCGCTTCCCACTCTGGCGCCGCTTCGCCGCAGGAAGCCAGGGCTGGCGATTGCCGGCAGCGGGATGTTGGGGTCGCCGGGGTAGATTGCCCGGAAGGGGATGCTCGTGCCCGTCCTGAAGGAGTATTGCAGCGCACCGGAGCCGCGGCGCGCTCCCTGGGAGACCTGCGCGAGGGCATCGCGGTTACGGCCCTGGACTCGCAGGGCGTCCCAGCGCAGGGCGCCCTCGAAATCATCGAGGATAGACTCCTGGCCGGTCGCGTCGATTACGGTGAGGTCGTCGATCAAGAGGTTGCCGCGCCCCGCGTCCGTTACACCCGAGGGCTGGGTCATCACGAGGCCCGCTATCGAGACGGGATACTGAGGCCGCTCCAGGCTGGTGACGATCTGCGCCGTCAGCTTGCGATAGCCGGTGAAGTCGAGCACCCCAAACTCGTGCAGGCGGAAAGTCCCCGCGGAGTCCAGCGTCCTCAGCCATAGCGTCGTGGTCGGGCGTTCCAGAGTCGGGTTCGCCCACAGGGAGACGGCGACGGGGTCGTTCGGCAGGGCAAGGCCCATCCCGCCGGTGGTTGAGCCCTGGATGTGCAGGAGCAGGTCTCGAATGCCCTCGGCCGCGAAGTCTTCCCGGAAGTACAGGAGTTCCGGCGCCGCCTGGGTGTCCAGGGCGAGCACCGGGACGGCCGAACCAAGGGCGCCTCCGCCGAGAGAGCTGCGGAAGGCCGTCGCGGGCTGCTCGACGCCGGGGACCTGGGACAACGCGGCCTCGATCTCGTTCGGCGAGGAGCCGTTCAGACGCCCGAGGCTCCCTGTCCGCGCGTCCACGCCCGCCTCGTACAGCGCGCGGTCTATCTGGCTGCGGTCCGTGGTCTCGCCGTAGGTGGCCGCGAATGTGCCCACCGCGGCCGCCATGACCACGAGCAGCGCGAGCTGGCTGTAACGCGAAGGACTGCGGGTCACCTGCCAGAGGCCCAGCGTCACGCCCGGGCCCGAGGTCAGAGCGATGAACCGGCCAGCGAGGCCGAGAGCGAGCGGCAACAGCCGGAACATCAGGGCCCCGATCGCCAGGATCAGGAGCACGGGCGAGGCCAGCAGCAACGGGTCCGCCGACCAGCCCCCGACGCTACGGGGGTCATACACGCTGCCTCGCTGGTTCAGCTCCCACAGGGCGAAGGCGGCAAGGCCGGCCGCCAGGAAGTCGAGATAGTACCTCTGCACGAAGGGCTTCTGCGGGCGCGCGGCGCCGCGGAGGTAGTCCAGCATGCTCCGGCGCGTCGCCGCGAAGGTCGGCAGGAGCACGGCCACTACGGCCATGACCGCACCTCCCGCGGCCAGCAAGAAGGCCTCCGGTACCAGGACGAAGTCCAGATAGTCGCCGCCGGACACCGCCTTGAAGGTGGCGGTCTTGCCCAGGAGAGAAACCGCGCCCGCGGCCAGGAAGGGCGCGGCCAGCGCCGCGGCCGTCGCCAGGACGCCCGCCTCGATGGCCGACGTCGCCATGATCTGCCAGACGCTGGCGCCGCGGGAGCGCAGCATCGCGATCTCCTCCGAGCGCCGCTCCACAAGCAACGACGCGACGAGCACGACGTAGTACAGCGCAATCCCTACGACCTGCAGCAGCAGGAGCAGCAGTGACACCTGGTTGAAGCTGGCGCGCCTGTTGAAGCCCTCGAGCGCGCTCAGCATCGCCAGGTCCGCGATCAGCCCCTTACCTGTCGCCTCCTCCTTCAGGGCCGACAACTCGGTCCGGGCGCGGTCCAGGTTGGACGAATTCAGGCTCTCGATGTCCGCAAAGCTCGTAACCCGGAACTCGTGCCGGATCCCGGGGAAGACCTTTGGCAGCTCCTTGAAGAACCCCTCCTCGCCGAGCACGACCGGCACGATAGCCCCCTGTGTCTCCGTCGCGGCCGGACGGGAAAAGACGAGGCGCCCGGCGGCCCAGTAGGGGTCGTTGGCGTCCCTGGGGTCGAATACGCCGGTGACCAGGAGCCGGGCCTGCAGAGTGACGAAGACCTGGGGGATGCAGCGGAATCGCGCCCTCTCCCGCAGCTCTTCGGGGTCGTCCGTGGGCGGCGGCCGGTTGCAGTCGTCGAAGGAGTGGGCGGCGACGAGCGTGTCGCCCGGCCCGACGCCGAGGAAGGCGGCCGCCTCCGATGGCAACGCAACCTCGATGCGTCCTTCTTCACCGACGCCCCGCGGCGCCCGTCCAGCGGTGAAGGACACGTGGTCGTCGAGGCCGGACGAGGTCTGCAGAGTCAACAGCGTGCGGAACTGGCCAGTAGGGACGGGCTCGCCCTCGCGCGCCAGGGGGAGGTCGGGCAGGGCCGCGTAGCGCACCTCGGAGCCGGTGAACCAGCCGGCGCGGTCGGCGAGGAGCTTGAGGGCCTGCCGCGCGCGCTCCGCGCTCTCCTCCGACCCCAGCGGCGTCCCGAAGCTCACGAGCGAGTTCCGGCTGCTGCTCCGCAGGTGCTCCTTGAGCGCGAAGTCCAGGCCAAGGTCGTTCATGACCCGGGTGTAGATGGGCGATACGGCGAGGAGCGCGGCGGCGGTGACCATGCCGAAGGCGAGGACGGCCAGCATGCGCCAGTTGGCGACCAGCCGCTCCCAGACCAGGGGTCCGATTCCCGCAAAGCCCCGCATGTGTGGCACTCGCGAGTCTAGCAGAGGCGGCATCGGCGGTCAGGCGCGCGGG
>DATLYJ010000011.1 GCA_035574915.1 Dehalococcoidia bacterium
CGCCCTCGAGGTCATCCGGGCATCTGTCGAGACGGGCGAGCAGGTCGCCATCCAGATCGGCGAGCCAGGGCCCTCGTCCTGCGGGATGGCGGCGAAGGCAGCATTTCCCATGTCCTGTCCGAGCACTGAGGCCAGCCAGCCGGGCGAGAGCCCGTAGGTCTCGTAGCCGAGCGTGTCTTCCAGGCGTCCCGCTTGCGCCCTGTAGATGAAGTGAAGTGAGCGGCCTTCGGCAAGGGTTAGCGTGACGGGTAGGTCGCCGCTTGCCAGCGGCGCGACCGCGACCGGTGTCTCCCGGGGCACGAGGCGGCCAGGGACAGGCGGAGGCGGGACGGGCAGGCCGATGGACTGGCGCCAGAACCTCGCCGACTGCTCCTCGGAGAGGACATGCCCGCCGATCTGGATGGCGACCTGCTCGCCCGTCTCGACAGATGCCCGGATGACCTCGAGGGCGGCCGGCCAGGAGGGCAAGAGGCCGCGCTCGCCGAGACTGACGTAGCGGGCGAGGATCGCCTGCTGGCGTACGTCAAGGACGAGCCAGGTTGTCGTGCCGTCGGAGCGGGCGGCGCTGACGTAACCGCCCTCCGGGTAGTAGGTCGCGGTCTCGCCCGCGGGCCCGCGGACACCGGGTGTGCCCGGCATGAGTTGGGCCCAGTAGGGACTGCGGATGGTGTAGGCGCGGGCGGTCGTCTGCGGTGGCTCGCTGAGACGCGGCGGCGGGTTGAGGCGGCGCATGAAGGCGTCCTCGTCGGCGGGCGCGAGGCGGATCTCATAAGGCAGGGCGCCGCCAGAGATGTATGTGCCGCCGAGGGTGGCGCTGACCGATGCCCGGGGAAGGGCAAGTGAGGCGGCTGCGACCACGAGCGCGATGACCAGGTATCGCATAGGGGCTTCCTCAGGGTACTGTCCGGCGGGCGTACGGTCACTCGTCGCAGCCGTTTCCGGCATCGGCGCGAAGGCCGCGGCTAGCGGCCGCGGCGCCCCTTCCCGCATCGGCGCGACGAGACGACACAAGGGCGAGAGACCGAAGTTATTGCGGCCCTGAATGCGGTCAACTTATGCTGCCTTCGAGAGGAGGCAGAATTTGCCCGGCAGCGGCAAGCTCGTGATCGAGGGCAAGAAGCCGCTCAGCGGCCGGGTCCGCGTCAGTGGCTCCTCGAACGCCGCGGACGCAGCTTTCGCGGCCGCGCTCCTGACCGGCGAAGAGGTCGTCCTCGACAACGTGCCCGATATCGAGGACGTGCGCATGATGGGCGCCATCCTCTCCTTCCTCGGCGCCGAGGTCCGAAACGAGGGAGGAGGGCGCTGGCGACTCCGGGCCGACAAGATCGTCCGCTACGACGCGCCGAATGAGATCGTGGCGAACCAGAGGGCCAGCTTCCAGGTGATGGGGCCTCTGCTGGCGCGCTTCGGCGAGGCCGCGGCCTGTTCGCCGGGGGGCGATGTCATCGGCTCGAGGCCGCTGGACGTACACCTGGCCGGCTTTCGCGCCCTCGGCGCGACGGTGAGCCGGCGTGGGGAGCAGTACGTGGCGGAGGTGGCGCGCGAGGGTGACCGCCTGAAGGGGACGCGCGTCTTCCTGGACTACCCGAGCGTCACCGGCACCATGAACATCATCTTCGCGGCGGTCCTTGCCGAAGGGACGAGCACAATAGTCAACGCCGCCGTCGAGCCCGAGATCGTGGACATCATCGGCATGCTGAACTCCATGGGTGCGAAGATCCGCGGCGCCGGCCAGAGCATCATCGAGGTCGAGGGCGTGGCGGAGCTCCACGGCGCCCGGCACGAGATCATCCCGGACCGGCTGGAGACGGGCACCTTCATGATCGCCGCTGCCATCTCGCGCGGCGAGGCGGAGATCGAGGGCGTGGAGCCGCGCCACCTCGATGCGCTCGTGAGCAAGCTCACGTCTGCAGGGGTCGAGATCGAGGCCAGTGAGGGCGGGCTACGGGTCTGCGGCGACGTGCCCCAGTTCACGAGCGTGCAGGCGCAGGCGCTGCCCTACCCCGGACTGGCGACGGACCTGCAGCCCTATCTGGCCGCTTTCCTCACGCAGGCGCAGGGCGTGAGCGTGATCCACGAGCGCGTATACGAGAACCGGCTGCTGTACATCGGCGAGCTGCGAAAGATGGGAGCCGACGTGATCACAGCTGGCTCAACCGCGATCATCACTGGGCCTACGAACCTGTACGGCAGCGTGGTGCGCGCGCTGGACGTGCGCGCGGGCGGCGCGCTGGTGCTCGCCGGCCTCGCCGCCGAGGGCAAGACAGAGATCAGCGACGTCTACCACATCGACCGCAAGCACGAGGACCTGGCCGGGAAGCTGAGGGCGCTGGGCGCGACCATCGAGCGGGCATAACGGGTCCGGGTATCCGCTCCCGGGGGTGGCCAGGGGCCGAGAGTCCTCAAGTAACCTGGGCCGCATTTGCAGCATGAGCCATCCGACCGGTGGGCCGGATCGCCACGAGAGCGACGTGACCGGCGCGAAGACCGGGCGCGAGCGCTTGGCGGAGCCCGGGGGCCGTCGCTTGCGCGGCGTTACGCCGGACTGACGGCGAGGCGGCGGAGGGCTTCGCCTTCGAGGCGGTACGTTGTCCATTCGTCCATCGCCTTCGCCCCCAGCGACTTGTAGAAGGCAATGGAGGGCTCGTTCCAGTCCAGGACGGACCACTCGAGGCGGCCGTAGCCGCGCTCTATGCAAATGCGGGCGAGGTGCGCCAGAAGCGCGCGGCCGAGACCGCGGCGGCGGTACTCCGGAAGGACGAAGAGGTCTTCGAGGTAGAGGCCAGGCCTGCCAAGCCAGGTGGAGAAGTTCGGGAAGTACAGGGCGAAGCCGGCGTCGACGCCGTCGATGGCGGCGAAGACGACTTCCGCGGCCGGCCGCTCGCCGAAGAGCCAGCGGTCGAGGTCAGCCTCGGTCGCGACGACGGCCTGCGGCTCGCGCTCGTACTCGGCGAGGGCGCGGATGAAGCCCAGGAGCAAGGGGACATCGGCGCGGGTGGCGGGGCGGATGGAGACAGGCGGCATATCGAAGAGCGTAATCGGGCGCCGGTGAAGGCGCCGCCAGGCCGCCAGCCCTGGCCAACTGGCCGCCGCCACGGCGTCCAGGTGCGGGGCACGAGGTCACGAGGGTCAGTGGAGGCGCCGCGATAGGAGGAGGCCGGCTGCTCTCCCCTGATTGCCGCCGGCCTCCTGGTGTCCTTCCCTCTGAAGGACGGGGCTTGAGCTCCCCCTGGCTAGATCCATCGCCTCCTTTCGAAAGTCCTCCCTGAGGGAGGGACCTGCATCCACCCCCGCGCTCAGCGCGCTGTAACGCTGCGGCGCAGGAAGGTGGGGAGCTCCGTGTCGACGGCCGGCAGCACGTCGGGCCGGATGGGGCGTAGACGGTCCTCGAAGTCGCGCAGGTCATGCGTCGCGGCTTCGGGCTCGGCATCGCGCTGGGCCTGGCGGGCGCCGCTGAATCCAGTGGCGATTACAGTGACCTTGACCTCGTCGCCGAGCTCGGGGTCGAGCGCGGCGCCGAAGACGATCTCAGCGTCGGGCGCCACGACGTCACGGATGACTTGGGCGGCCTGGTTCACCTCCATGAGCCCGAGCGACTTGCCGCCGACGATGTTGAACAGCACGCCGCGGGCGCCCTCGATGCTGATCTCGAGAAGTGGGCTTGAGATCGCGGCGCGGGCGGCGTCGGCGGCGCGGTTCTCGCCGCGGCCGCGGCCGATGGCGAGCAGCGCCGGGCCCGCCTCGCTCATGATCTTGCGCACGTCGGCGAAGTCGAGGTTGATGATGCCGGTGAGGGTAATGACCTCGGAGATCCCCTGGATCGCCTGGCGAAGGACGTCGTCGGCGGTGCGGAAGGCGTCCTCGATAGAGGCCTTGGCATCGCAGATGGAGAGCAGGCGGTCGTTGGGGATGACGATCAGGGTGTCGACCTTTTCCTGCAGCGCCTCGATGCCCTCGTCGGCCCGCTCGGCGCGCTTCGTGCCCTCGAAGGAGAAGGGGCGGGTGACGACGCCGATGGTGAGGGCGCCAGTCTCGCGCGCAACCTCCGCGACGATCGGCGCGCCGCCCGTGCCGGTGCCGCCGCCCATGCCGGCCGTGACGAAGACCATCTCGGCGCCGCGGACCGCGTCCTTTATCTCGTCCCGGCTCTCCTCGGCGGCGCGGGCGCCCCGGGCGGGGTCGCCGCCGGCGCCGAGGCCCTTCGTCAGCTTGTCGCCAATGCGGATCTGCAGGTCGCAATTGACGTGAGCCAGTGCCTGACCGTCGGTGTTGACGGCGACGAGTTGGACGCCGTGTATCTTCTCGCCGGCCATGCGGTTGACCGCGTTGCAGCCGCCGCCGCCCACGCCGACGACCTTTATCGGTGGCAGTCCGTCGTAATCACGTATCGGTTTCATGGGACCTCCTTGTTCAACCGCACCGCCCGGCCTCTGGCCCCGCGCCCCGGCCTGGGTCGCGGGCGGGCCCCGGTCATGCATCTCGTCATCTTGCTGCCACAGGGAGCGCTGCAAACCTCACCCCCGGCCCCTCGCCACTCGCCGGCGAGGGCAGTGCTGCTTCGGCGCCATTCGCGACTTCGTCTTCCGCTCGTCTCAGGTTTCATTCGGGTAAGAGGACTCTGAACCAGGAGCCAATCTTCCGGAACAGGCCGTCGAGGGCCGTGGGGCCGGCTGGCATCCGCGCCGACATGACGAGTTCGTGCGCGCCGACGGCCCACTGCAGGAGGCCGACGCTGGTGGCGTAAGCCGGGTCCACCAGCTCGTCGATCAGGCCGAAGATGTGCTGCGGGTAGCCCACGCGCACCGGTAGGCCAGTGACCTGCTCGGCGAGGAAGTCGATACCGGGCAGGCGCGCTGTACCGCCGGTCAGGACGAGGCCTGCCGAGACCATGCGCGGCTCGACCGTGCGCCCGGCCTCCGTCATGACCATTTCCAGGATCTCCTCGACGCGGGCCTGCACGATCTCGCAGATCTGGCGGCGGGAGTAACTGCGCTGGCGCTCGGCGCCGAAGGACTCGATCTCGACCATCTGGTCGGCGGGCACGGTGCTGGGCAGGGCATGACCGTAGACCTCCTTCGCTTCCTCGGCGCTGTGATAGGGACAGCGCAGGCCGACCACGAGGTCCTTGGTGACGTGAGTACCGCCGACAGGGAGGGTGGCGGTGTGATGGATGGCGCCCTCCAGGTACACGGCGATGTCCGTGCTCCCGCCGCCGATATCGGCAAGGATGACACCCTGGCGCTTCTCCTCGCCGGTGAGGACGGCCTCGGCCGCGGCAAGCGGCTCGAGCACGAGCTCGTCCACCTGCACGCCGGCGCCCTCGACGACCTTGGTGACGTTGGCGATGGCGCTGGAGGCGACGGTGATGATGTGGGCCTCGACGTCGAGGCGCTGGCCGAACATGCCCAGGGGGTCGCTGACCATGTCCTGGCCGTCGACGACGAAGTAGCGTGGGACGACGTGCAGGATCTCGCGGTTCGAAGGGATGCTGATTATCTTCGCGCCCTCCAGGGCCCGCGCGATGTCGTCGCGCGAGATGGGGTGCGTGCGGTCCGGGACGGCGACGATGCCGCGGTTGTTGATGCTCTCGATGTGAGCGCCACCAATGCCGACGTGCGCCGAGAGGATGCGCGTGCCGCTGGCCCTCTCCGCCTTTTCGACGGACGCCCGGATCGCTTCCTGGGCTTCGCGGATGTTGTGCACCATGCCGCGGCTGATCCCCTGCGAGGGAGCGACGCCAACGCCGAGGATGCGCAGGGCCTGGCCCACGCCCGGCCCGGCCTCGATGCTGCTGACCTCACCAACGAGGGTGGAGACCTTCGAGGTGCCGATGTCGATGGCCGCGTAGGTGCCGGTCTTCACTGGTAGGTCACCCTCTCGCCGAAGCGCAGGTCGATGGCGGACGGCGTCCGGCCCGCGGCGCCGAGCTGTTCGAGCAACCTGGACAGCACCGCGAACTTGTAGTCGTAGGCACGGTCGTCGCCGAAGGTCACGCGCAGGCCGTTCGTGAAGACGGCGGTGATGCCGACGCCGGCCTTGTACTCCAGCTCCTTGACGCCGCGTCCGAGGACGGACGGCGACTCACGGAAAATGCGGTCGGCGAGGGCGATGGCGTCGGGGTCTACGCGGTCGCCGGGGCCCATGATCCTGCTGGCGCCGGTCTCGACGATGCGCGTGGAGGCGGCGGAGGGGGCGCCGGCAGCGAGGACGACGCCCTCGTAGTCGACGGGGTAGTCGCGGCCGCCGACGGACCAGTAGCCCCAGGGCACGCGCTCGACAACCCTGACCGTCACAGTGTTCGGCCAGTCGCGGGAAAAGCGCACGTCCTTGACCTGGGGCACTTCGAGCAGGCGCCTGCGCGCCCCGTGCAGGTCGAGACGGAACATGCTCTGGCCGGCAAGGCGCGTGATCTCGGCTACCGCGGCCGTGTCGAGGGTCTCGGTGCCGGTTACGCGCACCTGCTGGACGCGCGTGATGGGGAGATGGAGGGCGGCGTAGGTAAGGCCAGCCGCGAAGGCAAGGGAGATCACGGCAAAAGCCAGGAGCCAACGCGGGTGTCTGCGGTGGCGATTGGCTCTGGTCTTGCTGCTGTTTGACCGCCGGCGGGGGGTGCGGTCTTCAGGCAATACGCTTCTCCCTGTGCCGCTCGAGCGCCAGGTTGACCAGGCGCGTCACTAGCTCGCTGTAGCTTACCCCCGCCGCCTCCCAGAGGCGAGGGTACATGCTGGCGGGCGTGAATCCGGGAATCGTATTTATTTCTTCGATTATCAACGATCCGTCGCTTTTTAGGAAGAAGTCTACTCGGCTTAGCCCTTTTCCGTCGATCGCCTGGAAGGCGCGCAGCGAGAGGTCCTGGACACGGCGGACGACGTCAGCGGGCAAGTCGGTCGGGGCGATGACCTCGGTGGCGGGGTCCAGGTACTTGGCCTCATAGTCGTAGAACTCGCGGCGGTAGCGCACCTCGCCCACGGGCGAAGCCTCCGGGTCATGGTTGCCCAGTACGGCGCACTCGACCTCACGGCCGCTCAGCGCCTCCTCGACAAGGACCTTGGTGTCGCACTCGGAGGCGACCTGGATGGCGTCGAGGAGCTCTTCGCGATTGCGGACCTTTGACACGCCCACGCTCGACCCGCCGTTAGCCGGTTTCACGAAGCAGGGGTACGGCAGCCGCGCTTCGATCAAGCGGGCGCCGGCGCCGGGGTCGCGCTCCCAGTCGTGCAGGTGGACGATGGTGTGCTGGCCCACGGGCAGCCCGTCCGCGATGAAGGCTGCCTTCATGAGGGCCTTGTCCATGCCGATGGCGCTGGCGGCGACACCACAGCCGACATAGGGGATGTCGAGCAGTTCGAGCAGACCCTGGAGGGTGCCGTCCTCGCCATGGGTGCCGTGCACGAGAGGGAAGACGACATCGACGGCCGAGAGGGCCTCGATCCCGCGCTGAATCGCCGCCGGGCCGCGCGCCTGGCCCTCGCCGCCGCGCAGCGTCTTCTTGAAGGGCGGCTCCGGGAGGTCGAGCGCGGCTTTCGTCTCCGCTGCCGAGAGCCAGACGCCGGACTTCGTGACGCCGATGGGGACGACCTCGAAGCGCTTCCGGTCAGCGGCGGCAATGACGTGCTGGGCCGAGACGACGGAGACCTCGTGCTCGGTCGAGCGGCCGCCGAATATGACGCCCAGGCGCAGGCGGTCAGGCATCAGCGTCTCCGAAGCCCTCACCCACCAGGGCGACCTCGTTTTCGAGCTCGATGCCGAAGCGCTCGCGGACGCGACGCTGCGCTTCGCGCTTGAGCGCGGCGACATCGGCGGCGGTGGCGCCGCCGGCGTTGACCATGAAGTTGCAGTGCTTCTCGGAGAACTGGGCGCCGCCGATGCGGTAGCCGCGCAGGCCGACGGCGTCCAGGAGCTTCCAGGCCGGCTGGCCGGGCGGGTTCTTGAAGAAGGAGCCCGCATTGCGCCCTCGCGGCTGAGCGGCGAGCCGTCGCTGGTCGTACTCCCGCACCAGGCGGCGGAGGACGGCGGAGTCTCCGGGCCAGAGGGTGAACTCGGCGGCGATAACGGCCTTGCCAGCCATCAGGCCGCGAGTGAAGTCGCTGGCGCGATACACGAGGTGGAGGTCGGCCGCCGCAAGCTCCAGGTCGCCGTCGTCCGTGGCGATGACCACGCGCTGAAGGACGTCGGCCAGGCAGCCGCCGTAAGCGCCGGCGTTGTAGACGACGGCGCCGCCAAGGGAGCCGGGGATGCCGCAGGCCCACTCGAGGCCGGCATATCCGGCGAAGGCGAAGCGGCGGGCGATGGCCGCGAAGCTGCAGCCCGCGTCGGCGCGGACGAGATACGCGCCACCTTCGCCCTGCAGTCGTGGCTCGGTCAGGGTCTGGGCGCTGTTCCCGACGACGACGCCCCTGATGCCGCGGTCGCCAACTACGATGTTGCTGCCGGAGCCGAGGATGAAAAAGGGGACGCCGGCGCGGCGGCAAAGGCGCACGATGTCCGACACCTGGCGCGCCGACGAGGCGACGGCGTAGGCGTCGGCGGGGCCGCCGGCGCCGAAGGTCGTGTAGCGGCCGAGGGGCTCATCGAGCTTCACCGGGGCGATCGCTTCGAGGTCGCGGAGGAAGCCTGGCGAGAGCAGCATGCTAACCACCAGCGGCCGGGCGAGGAGCCTCGAGGGCGCCGCGCCGCTTGCGGAGGCGCTCGAGCACCATCGGCCCGACGGCGTCGACGTCGCCGGCGCCCACGGTGAAGAAGACATCCCCGGGCTGCAACTCCGCGGCGATGCCGTCGGCCGCGGACTCGAAGTCCGGGAAGTAGCCGGCCGCCGGCGATTCGACCTCATGTGAGAGCTGCTCGGCGGTCATCCCGTCGGCGATGGCCTCGCGGGCGGCGTAGGTCTCCAGCAGGTACAGGCGGTCGAAGCCGCGGAAGCAGGTCCGGAAGCCGTCCAGCAGGTAGCGGGTGCGGGCGTAGGTGTGGGGCTGGAACAGCGCCACCAGGCGGCGGCCGGGAAAGCGCTGGCGCGCGGCCGCGGCCAGGGTCTCGATCTCTGTCGGATGGTGGGCGTAGTCGTCCATCAGGGTGATGCCGGAGTCCTCACCGACCTTCTCGAAGCGCCGGCCGACGCCCCTGTACTCCGCGAGCGGGCCGCGGATTTCGGCCGGCGTCAGCCCGAGGGCCGAACAGGCGGCGATGGCAGCGAGGGCGTTGGAGACCATGTGCGCGCCGGCGAGGCGCGTCGAGAACTCACCCAGAGAGTCGCCGTAGCGCACAACCTCGAAGCGCTGCTCGGAGGCGGCAGCGATATCGCCGCTCCGCAGGATGCGCGCGTACCAGCCCGCGCGGGCAGCCACGCTCGAGGGCAGGCGGAGGTCGTGGCGCAGGCTGTAGGTCTCGGTGCTCACCCCGGGCGGCACGTGGCCGGCGAGCGCCATCGCGCCCGGGCTGTCGGCGCAGAGAAGGACGGTGCCGCCGCGGACGGTACGGGCCACGAAGCCCTCGAAGGCCTCGCGCAGGGCGTCCATGGTCTTGTAGTAGTCGAGATGGTCAGGCTCCAGGTTGAGGACCACGGCGACCGAAGGGCTGTAGCTGAGGAAGGCGCGGTCGTACTCGTCCGCCTCGACCACCACGTCCGGGCCGCCGCCGGGGGCCGCGTTCGTCCCGAGGTCGGCCACCTCGGCGCCGATGAGGTACGTGGGGTCGCGGCCGGCGCGGGCGAGGATGTAGGCGATGAGGCCGCTGGTGGTGCTCTTGCCGTGACTGCCCGCGACGCAGACCGCTCGCTTGCCGGCCATGATGCGGGCGACCATGTCGGCGCGCTTGATCACCGGCAGCTGGCGGCGCCGCGCCTCCGCCAGCTCCGGATTGTCCGCGGTCGCGGCGGACGTGGTCACGACCAGCTGTGGCCCCGGGTCAGAGGCGAGGTTAGCGGCATCGTGGCCGATGTAGACTTTCGCCCCAAGGCGCTCGACTTCGTCCGTGAGGTGCGAGCGGCGCAGGTCGGAGCCGCTGACCTCGTGTCCCCAGGCGAGGAGGATCCGGGCGATAGCGGACATGTGCATGCCGCCGATGCCGACCAGGTGGACGCGCTGGGGGATGCTCTCGGAGGTCACTCCTGCCTCCCGGCGAGCGCTTCGAGCTCCGGCATGTGGTCGCGATAGTGGCCGCCGAGGCCGGGGAAGTAGGCCGCGTTCGCGGCCGCCTCCTCGTCCGTGACGGTCTCGATGATTTCGAGCAGGCCCGCGTGGGCGGCGTCGCAGCGCAGCAGGACCTCGTCGACGGCCCTGTCCCTGGCCCACTCGGCCTCGCGGGCATTGTGCTCGTAGTCCCGCGGCCAGCTGTCGGCTGGCACATAGCCGCTGCCAAAGGCCCAGCCATCTGGCAACGTCTCGCCGCGCAAACCGATCGTTATCCAGCCGACGGCGGCTTCGTCCCAGAAGGCGATGGTGCTCAGCATCTCCTTGGCGGTCCAGCCGGCCGGGGTGTTCTCGTCCAGGCGGGGACGCAAGGACTCCGCGAGGTCTCGGAAGGGACGCCAGGAGCGCTCGATGTCATCACGGATGCGGCGCGCGGCTTCGCCCGTCATGCTGGCACCGCCTCTCGCACGGCCGCCATTTCGGCGACGAGGCCGGCCAGGTTCGCCGCGGCGTCAGGGCGCGCGAGCCGCGCCAGCGCATCGCGCATGCGCTGCAGCCGCTGTCCGTCGGCCAGGAGTGAGGTTATGGTGGGCTCGAGGGCGTGGTCGAGTCGGGCCTGGGGGAGCATGACCGCGGCGCCCTCGCTCTCCAGATAGCGGGCGTTAGGGCTCTGGTCCCAGCCCTCGTACTCGCCGGGGACGAGCACGGCGGGCAGGCGCGTCGCCGGTAGTTCACCGAGAGTCGATGCTCCGGCGCGCATGACCGCGAGGTCGGCTGCTGCCATGGCCAGCGCCATGTCCTCGTGGAGGTAGGAGTACAGCCTCCAGCGTGCGGCGAGCTCCGGCGCCAGCCGCGAGCGCTGGGCCTGGAGCCAGGCCTCGTCGGCCTGGCCGCAGAGATGGACGATCTGGCCTCGCTCGAGGAAGGACGGGGCGAAGGCGGCGATGGCCCTGTTGATCCGGTTGGCGCCGCTGCTCGCGCCCGAGACAAGGAGCACCGGCCGCGCGCGTTCGAGGCCGAAGTGCGAGCGGGCAGCGTCCCTGTCGACGCCGAAGAACTCGGGGCGGACCGGGTAGCCGGTCACGACAGCCTTGCCGCGGGGCACGGACCCGAGGGCAGGCTCGACCGTCACGGCGATGCGGTCGGCGACACGCGCGAGGGCTTTCACGGCCATGCCGGCCTCGACGTCGGGAAGGAAGAGGAGGAGGGGACGCTTGAGCAGCTTAGCGGCCAGGCCCACCCCGGCGCTGCCGTAACCGCCGGTCGCGAAGACGATGTCGGGGCTGAAGGCGCGAAGGATGCGAACGGCCTGCGCAGTGCCGGCGGCAAGCGAGGCGGCGCCCCGCGCGGTGCCCGGCAGCGTGCCGGTGCGCAGGGGGCGGGCGGTCACGGCCTTGAAGTCGATGCCTTCGCGGGCCACGAGCTCCTGATCGATCTTGCCGCGGACGCCCACGTACAGGATGGTGACCGGCCAGCGCTGCATCAGG
>DATLYJ010000012.1 GCA_035574915.1 Dehalococcoidia bacterium
CCGCCGCCGCACCGGCAAGGGCCAGTTCATCGACATCTCCCTGAACGAGGGCGCCGCCGGCTTCTTCTGCGAGGCGATCATGGACTACAGCCTCAACGGCACGGTCCGCCAACCGATGGGCTCGCGCAGCCCCGTCCACGCGCCCCAGGGCGTCTACCCCTGCTTCGGCGAGGATAGCTGGCTCGTGCTCACGGTGCGCGACGCTGACGAGTGGCGCTCGCTCTGCAGCGTCATGGGCCGCGAGGACCTCGCCCTGCGCGCTGACCTCGCGTCCATGGAGGGCCGCAGGGCCGCCCATGACGAGATCGATGCCTCCATCCGGGCATGGTGCGCCGACCTCGACCACCGCGAAGCGGCCAGGCGGCTCCAGGCCGCGGGCGTGGCCGCTGGGCCTGTGCTGGCCAACTGGGAGGTCGTGACGGACCCGCACCTGCACCAGCGCGGCTATCTCGTACACATCGAGCACCCGGACGCCGGCGTGCTACCCTATCCCGGCTTTGGCTGGAAGCTGTCGCGCACACCGGCGCGGGTCCGCCGCCACGCGCCCATGTTCGCGGAGCACACTCGGGAGGTGCTGGGACAACTCCTGGGCATGTCAGAGGCGGAGGTGCAGCGCCTGTACGAAGTCAATGCCACCGCGGACGAGCCCCAGTACCCGGAAGGCAGCATAGCCGCCGGGATATAGCGACCGACGTCAACCGGCCAGGAGGAAGCGCATGACCATCCAAACGACGGGATATCAGGAGAAGACGATCGAGGCGCGCGGCTTGCGCTTCCATTACCTCGAATGGGGCCGGCCTACCTCACCGCCGATGATCGTGCTCCACGGCCTCACGGGGCTGGCGCGGATGTGGGACGTCTTCTGTGACGCCTTCCAGGACGAGTATCGCGTCTTCGCCCTCGACCAGCGCGGGCACGGAGACACGCAGTGGCCGGACCCGCCCTCCTACGCCGGCGACGACTACGTGGAGGACGTGCGCGCCCTTGCGGACCTCTGGGGCCTCGACCGTTTCGTGCTCATCGGCCTTTCGATGGGGGCTCACAACACCCTCGGCTTCGCCTCCAAGTACCCGGACCGCGTGGTGAAGGCGGTGCCGATCGATATCCCGCCGGCGATGCAACGGCGCCAGGAAGGCCCGCCTTCCGGCGAACGTCGAGGCGTCGAGCAGCCAGCGCAGACCGAGTTCGATTCCGTCGAGGAGATGTTCCGGCAGGCACGCCAGCTAAACCAGATCGCCTCCGACGAGATGATCCGGCACAGAGTGACCAACAACGCTCGCCAACTCTCGAGCGGCAAGTGGACCTGGAAGTACAGCCCGGACGCTCCGCGGCTCTGGCGTCCCGAGGACCTGTGGGACCGCCTGCCGCGCATCACGGCGCCGACCCTAGTCGTCCGCGGAGGTGTGAGCAACGTGCTGACACAGGAGGTCGCGGAGAAGGAGGCGGCCGCGATCCCGAACGGCCGCCTGGTCGTAATCGAAGGCTCCGGGCACCCCGTGCCCATGGACCGCCCGAGGGAGCTCGAGGCGGAGGTCAGGGCGTTCTTGCGCGAGTAAGCCTGGCCCGCGTCGGCGTCCGGCCGCACCTGGCGGCGAGCGCAAGCCCGAGTAGGCCTTCGAGCAGCGGGCGGGCCGAAGAGCCGCAGTCCTGAAGACAATCCCGGCCGGCTACAACCAGCGGCGCTCGCGATACCAGGCCAACGTCTCGCGCAGGCCCGCGTCGGGCAGGTAAGCAGGCTCCCAGCCCAGCTCGCGGGTTATGCGCTCGTGGCCGCAGACCCAGTACTGCTGCGCGAACTCCCTCACCCTGTGCCGGTTGAGGGGCAGGGCCCTGCGGATGACTGCGCTCGCGGCGCTGCCCGCCAGCCCGGCAACCGCATAGAGGCTGCCGGGCACCGGGACCATGAGAGGCTTGCGGCCCAGCACCTCGCCAGCCATCATCGCTAGCTTGCGCCAGGTGTGGCGCCCGCCATCCGAGATCGTGTAGATGCTCCCGGATTGCACCTCGCCCTCGAGGCAGCAGGCGATGGCGGAGGCGGCGTCTTTGACGTAGACCCAGGAGATCTGGTGCTGGCCATCACCGTACAGGGGCATGATGCGGAAGCGCACGAGCCGGTAGAGCGGCAGCAAGGCACGGTCCCGCGGACCGTAGATTACGGGGCAGCGCAGGGAAACGACGGTCATATCCCCGGCCCGGGCCAGGACCTGGCGTTCGCCCGCGAGCTTCGACTTGCCGTAGGGACTGCGCGGGCTGGGCTCCACCTCCATGGGGTCGTAGAAGGCGCCGTCGGGACTGGGGCCCTGGGCCGCCAGGCTCGAGATATAGACGAAGCGGTTGACGCCGGCGCGCGCCGCGGCCTCGACCAGCGACCGAGTGCCTTCCTCGTTGACCTGTCGGTACTCGCGCTCTGACAGCGCCGTCGTAAGCCCCGCGCAGTGGACCACGCCATCGACGCCCTCTACGGCCGCCTCGAGGGAGGCCGGGTCGCGGATGTCACCCTCAGCGCGCTGGAAGGCCAACCCGTCGATGAAGTCCGTGCGGCTGGTGCGCCGCAGCAGCAGCCGGAGGTCGTGCCCGGCCGCTGCCAGTCTGTCGGCCACGTGGGACCCGAGGAAACCGTTAGCGCCCGTAATCAGTACCTTCATCACCACCTGCAATCAGGGCCGGCGCCAGCCTTCCTCAGGACACCCAGTCCGACTCGCCTGGCAGCCGACGCCATGTAACTCGCCTGCACGTTCTACTCTTCTGCCAGGGATTCATGTCAGCGCCTTCTCGTAGATGCGGTAGCGCTTGTACACGTACGCATCCCAGTAGGGCATGATCGCGTTCAGGGCGCCGTTGTTCTCCAGCACCCAGGACATCTCCCCCCACTTGTAGCGCCCTTTCCTGCTGCCGAGGTAGAGCTCGTGGAGAAGCAGGAAGGGGAGGCCGACGAGGTCTCGCGAGCGCCGGAACTTTTGCTTCACGCCGAACAACAAGAGCCTGCCGGTCTCCAGCTTTCGCACTTTGAGCCGCCACACGAGCTTCAGGGCGTTCCAGGGGTTGAGGTAGCCGTGAAAGTCGCGGATGGCCTCGTAGAGGTTCGGCAGGCCCAGGATCATGCCCGCCGGCTCGCCGTTCACCTCGGCGATGATGCCGATGTTCGGGTCGGCGATGAGGCGCAGGTCGGAGGCCATCTTGTGTGCCTCGCGGGCCGTCGCGGGCACGTAGCCCCAGTTGTCTTTCCAGGCGTCGTTGTAGATATCGAGGAGGATATCGACATCCCGACGCAGGTTTCGCATGTCCACGGTGCGCACTTTGACGGCCGGGACGGAGCGCGCGGCCTCGACCACCTTCATCATGCGGGCCGGCGGCTCCTTGATGTCCCAGCGGTAGGCATAGAGGTCGATGGCCTTCGCGTAGCCGGCGCCCTCGACCAGGGCGCCGTAGTACGGCAGCGCATGCGTCATCGCGATCATCGGCGGATGCTCGAAGCCCTCTACGAGCATCCCTACCTCTTCGTTGACGCTGAAGTTCATCGGCCCGCGCGCACAGTCCATGCCTCGTTCCGCCAGCCAGCGTTCGGCGGCCTGGAAGAGCGAGGAGGCTACCTCCGGGTCGTCGACCGACTCGAAGAAGCCGAAAAACCCCGTACGCTCGCCGTGAAACTCGTTGTGCAGGCGGTCAATGTGGGCGCTGATGCGGCCCACGGGCTCGCCGTCGCGGAGCGCCAGGAACAGCTGGGCCTCGCCATGCTCGAAGAAAGGGTTCTTCCGGGAGTCG
Source organism: Dehalococcoidia bacterium (assembly GCA_035574915.1). Lineage (NCBI taxonomy): Bacteria > Bacillati > Chloroflexota > Dehalococcoidia > Dehalococcoidia bacterium. Next base: position 3,763 of record DATLYJ010000012.1, read on the forward strand.
ATTACCTCGCGCTGCAGGACGAGCAGGTTCGGCACCCAGGCCGGGTCCTCGCGATAGAGGCGCCAGGGCAAGCGAAGGAAGCGCTCCCTCTCGCGGCTGCTACCGACCTGTAATATCTCAAGTGCCATGCCTCGTCGATCCTACGGGAGCAGTCCCCTCGGCGCACGCCCGTCCGGCACCTCGCTCCCGGGCTCAGCCTGCCGAGACTTCAGTAGATGAGGTATCGACTGGGCGTCTTCTGCGGCGCCGCCCTGGCTGTGGCGGTCCTCCTGCTCCTACGGACGGACCGGGCTCCTTCCGCGCCGGCAGACGAAGGCCTTCCGGCGGATGCCGCCACGGCCGCGCTGCCGCCAAAGGACACCGCGCCTGAACTCGCCGTCCCCGAGGCGCCGTCCATAGCCATCGCCGTCACCCGCGAGAGCACGTTCGCCTGGCCCGCCACGGGCATCCTGACCAGCTACTTCGGCCTCGGCCACCCGACAGGGATCGACATCAGCCTCGATTGGGGGGAGGAGTCGCCGATTTTCGCCAGCGCGGCCGGAAGGGTGTCGTTCGCGGGCGGAAACGCGTGCTGCTCCTACGGCTACCACGTCGTATTGGAGCACGAAGGCGGGCTGAGCACGCTCTACGGCCACCTCTCGGAGATCGCCGTCCAGGAGGGGCAGGAGGTGCGCCAGGGTGACCTCCTTGGCCTGGGCGGCGACAGTGGCGCTGCGGACGGCAAGCACCTGCACTTCGAAGTGCAGGTGGACGGCGTGGCTGTGGACCCGCTGCGCTTCCTGCCGGCGCAGCAGGAAGTCCGCTTCGGCCCCAGGACCGACCCCGGCGACTGCCGCGACCGGGCCATCCGGGCCGACCCGGCTTCGACTGTGCGCGTCGAGTTCAAGCCGGCGGGACCCGGCGAAGCCCGCATCGTCGCCGCCTCGATAGCGCCGGAGGGCGCCGGGGCCGGCGCGCCATTCCCCGAACTGGTGGAGGCCGGTCCGCTTGCGCTGCAGGTCCGTTTCGAGCGGGCAGCCACCGCCAGCGGCCAGGCGGTGCGATTCCGCCTGGAGGCGACGATCGCCCGCGGCGAAACGCAGGAGACCTTCTTCTGCTGGCTCGACTTCCGCACGATGCGCACCCTGCCGAACTCGGACGCCACGATCGCGCGCTACCGCGCTCGCCAGCAGACGCCCACTCCCGTACCGCCCACACCAACGCCGACGATGTGGCGCCCCTCGCCCACGGCCCCGCCGCAGCGCGGCACGCCCGTGCCGCTTGGCGGCGGGTCCGCTCCAGGCGCCCAGCCAGCGCAGTCAGGCGGCCCCAGGCCGCTCGCCTCCCCAACGAGAGCGGCCGGCCGCTGATGCGGCCGGCCGCGCACTTCCCGTCGTGGGCCTGAGTCAATCCGTCAGGCCGGCATCTCCCGTGCTCGGAGGCGTGATCCGCGCGCCGGTGTTCGGCGGCCTGACGCCCACCCCGGCGGTGCCGCTCGGGCAGACCGACAGGTCGATCGAACCGAATGCGGCGCCGGAGGCCGCGGTGATCGTCACGATCCCGGCTGCCCCGCCGTCGGCGGTGTAGATGATGTTGGCCACGCCGCCGCGGGTGGGCACCTTGACGCTCGGGCTGCTGCCGCCGGGCGTCGGCGTCCCGGAGGTCGATACGAACTCGTCCTTCACGCTGCCCTGGCTGGCAAGGAAGGTGATCTCGGTGCCATCCGGCACCGGGTTGCCCAACGTGTCCTTTACCGTCGCAGCGACGAATACCCTACCCCCACAAGCCACTGTTGGCGAAGAGGCACGCAGGCCGATTAGTCCGGCCGTCGTGCTGGAACTGGGGCAGTAGTTCTGGACCGTAGCGTGGCCCAAGACCTCCTGCTCGACCGTGCCCGGTTGAGTCCGGCCAACGCTGACAATCACGGTCGCGCTCGGCATCGTGGGGAAGAGCTCAAGGATTGCCGTCGCGACCTCGGTACTGGCAGTGTTCGGGACGACGGTCAGCAGACCGTTGTCGACCGCAAAGTGGAAGCCAAACCCCGGCACTACGTGACCTGCCCTGTTCCGGACGCTGGCAGTGATGGTCGAACGCCCGTGGCAGTGGATGACGTTCGGGTCCGCGGTGACCACTACGGTGCAGCCGAGAGCCTCGAAGGTAGCCTGGCCCGGCGGAGGGCCGCAATTGCGCTCCGCTTCTGTCAGACCACTGGGCGTGGCCGTGGGCGCGGCAGACGTTGGTGTGGCGGTTGGTACGGGGGAGCAGGCGACCGCTTCGCCGCCCGGTATAGTCGAGCCGTCTTGTGTCGCGCTGAAGGCGTACAACTGCGTCGTGCACGCCGGCGCCGTGAACTGGAGGACTATCAGGATCTGGTCAGAAGCTCCATCAGCGTCCAGACCGTTCACGGCCGCCTCAGTCAGGGCGAAGACGTTCGGGAAACCGTCGCTGTCAGTCGGGCTTCCCTGACACACTTCGTCGTTGGCGTGCACTGCGAGGGCCCCGGTAGCTGTCGGAACCGTGTCGATAACGCCATTCGCGCCAGCAGTGGCACAGAGCAGGAGCGTCAGGTTGGCTCCGCCGGACGCGGGCAAGACCATGACGCTGAGCGCTTCGGTAGTCGTACCTGTGTCGTCGTCGCTGAAGCGCGCAACAATCCGAACGGAGTCGGTTGGAGTACCTGGAACGATAGTGTTCTCCAACGGGAAAAGCGACTGAGGATCAGCGGAAGCTGAAAGGGCGCCGAGTGCGATGGCGACGAGCCCGCCTAGAGCAGCGAACACAACCAACGCCTTGCTGCGAGAGGACTCGAGAACGGAATGAGTGGGGTGGCTCGGCCTCAAAACAAAGCACCTCCGAGTGGGGATAGCCAGGCTTCCCCAGGATTTGGGGGTCGCCCTGAGGGTTTCCGCCGCCCCGCCGCGAGGCGACGCAAACCACTAACCCCGCCGAAGGGCTACCACACACTATTAACGCCGCGCGGGGCGGTTAGGTTAACCGCCCCACCAGCCTTTAGCCGCGCTGAGTATAGGTAGGGCATTTCGGAACTGTCAACTTTATTCGCATAAGGGTTTCCCCGATATTGCGAAAAGCCGGGCAGCCCTGCCCGCGACGGAAGCATAGGCGCCCGTCCCGCGGGTCAGCACCATCCTGCTTCACGGATGTCCGGATGTCTGGATGCGCGAGTGTGTCCGAATTCCGCGGTTCCGCGCCTAGCAGGGTGTTGAAGAAGTGTAGGTGAGGAGGCGGTGCGTCCGTGTCGGCTGTCAGGAATCGGCGAGGGTGAGCGTGTGTCTGGGGGCGGGGTTTGCTTTGGAGTCGCGGGACGAGCGGGGCTGATTCTGTTACGCGGCCTGCGGGGCGGCCTCCAGTCGCACGACGCGCACGAGGTTGTAGGCGGCGGCCGTCACCTCCGCCCAAAGCCGGTTGCGGGCAAGGCCGATGAAGCGTAGCTTGCTGCCCCCGGCCACCGTCTTCACCCAGCCAAAGATCTCCTCCACCCGCTTGCGCACTTTCTGGCTGCGCTGGTAGCTCCCCCAACTGGTGGTGCGGCCGTCCACGGCGCTGCGCCGGCCGCTCTCGTTCTGGGCCACGTGCGGCGTAACCTGCCGCCGGCGTAGCTCCTGCACGAATTCGCGGCTGTCGTAGCCCTTGTCGGCGCCCAGGGTGATGCGCCTACGCCGTCTCTTCAGCCGGTCCAGCATGCGCAGTGCCGCCTCTCGCTCTGCCCGCCCCGTGGCCTGCGTGAGCTCGATGTCCACCACCAGCCCGTTGCGGTTCTCCATGAGCACGTGCCCGGCATAAGCCAGCCGCGCCCCCTCGCCACGCGCCTTCTTCGCCAGCCGCGCCTCCGGGTCCGTGCGCGAGACGTGCGTCTCGTTGCGCCGCCTCTGCCCCCGGAAGTCCACGCTCTGGTTGCGGCCGCCGCCCTCGGACCGACCGCCGCCATCCTCGTCGCGCCGCCGCATGCTCTTCATCGATGCCCAGGCATCGAGCAGGGTGCCGTCGACCGTGAAGTGCTCGGCGGAGAGCAGTTGCCGCTGCTCCGCTTCCTCACGCACGGCCAGGAAGAAGCGCCGGCTCACGTCGTGGTTCAGGAGCCGCTGCCGGTTCTTGGAGAAGGTGGAGTGGTCGAACACCTCCTCGGCGATCTGCAGGCCCAGGAAGTACTTGAACAGCAGGTCGTAGCGCAGCCGCTCGCAGAGCTGGCGCTCGGAGCGGATGGAGTAGAACGCCATGAGCAGCATCGCCTTGAGCAAGCGCTCCGGCGCGACCGATGGCCGGCCTAAGGGGGCATACATGCTGCGGAAGGTGGGCGAGAGCTTGGCCAGCGCCGCGTCGGCGAGGCGGCGCAAGGCACGGATGGGATGGTCTTCGGGGACGAAGGATTCTGGCGTGAGGGGAGTGAGCGCCCAGAGCTGCTCGTCGCGGTCGCCGCGCATGGGATGACCTCCTCGCTTTCCCCGCCAGCATCATCCTAGCCCCGCCCACGCCAACAATCGATCCCTTGCTCAGCCTTTTTCAACACCCTGCTA
>DATLYJ010000013.1 GCA_035574915.1 Dehalococcoidia bacterium
CAAGGTCTCGAGCAAGAAGGCCTTCGACGAGGCGCAGGTGACGCACGCCGACATCGACCACGTCATGATCTATGACGCCTTCGCGCACCTGCCCATCTTCGCCCTCGAAGACACGGGCTTCTGCAAGCGAGGCGAGGCGGGGCCGTTCATCGAGGCCGGGCACACCTCTCCCGGCGGACGCCTGCCCGTCAACACCTCCGGAGGCGGGCTCTGCTACACGCACTCCGGGATGTACGGGATGCACATGATGCAGGAGGCCATGAGGCAACTACGCGGCACCGCTTTCCGCCAGGTCCCGAACATCAAGACCTCGTTCCTCCAGGGTATCGGCGGCATGTTCGGCGGCTTCGGCTCGCTCATCTGGACGAACGAGCCGCCGCACTAGGCGTCGGGCCCGGCCGGCTGCCACGGGCTCGACGCCCAGGGATGCCGAGGCGGACCGCACGCCTGCTGCGAGCGCGGGCGAAGAGGGCCGGACCCGGGTCTGTACAATGCCAGCATGAGAGACGAGGCCGATGTCGCGCGCGTGGAAGCCCCTTTGCCGCCCGCCTCGCCTGAGATTGCGCGCCTCGTCCGGCGGCTCCTCGAAGAACTGGGCGAAGATACGGGCCGCGCCGGCCTCAAGGACACGCCGGAGCGGGTCGCGCGCGCCTTTCAGTTCCTCACGCACGGCACCCACATTGACCCCTTCGAGGTCGTGGGCCGCGCCGTGTTCGAGGAGGACTACAACGAGATGGTGGTGGTGCGCGACATCGAGGTCTACAGCCTCTGTGAGCACCACCTTCTGCCCTTTTTCGGGCGTTGCCACATTGCCTATCTACCCCAGGGCCGCATCGTCGGCCTGAGCAAGCTGGCCCGCCTGGTCGATGTCTATGCCCGCCGCCTTCAGGTCCAGGAGCGCCTCACGACTCAGATCGCGGAAGCCATCGAGGCAATCCTTCGGCCAAAGGGCGTCGCAGTGGTCATCGAGGCGCGGCACCTCTGCATGATGATGCGCGGCGTCGAGAAGCAGAACAGCCTCGTGGTCACCGACTGCCTGCTCGGCCGCTTCCGCTCGGACCAGCGCACGCGCGCCGAGTTCTTCAGCGTCATAGGGAAGTAGGAATGACGGGAGGCAGGGTCATAGAGGGGCGGCGAGCCCCGGGCCTGACCCTGCCTCCTCGTTCCCCGGTCCCTGTCCCGTCTACTGGAGGCGCGATAGCGCCCGCTGCACCAGAGTCCGGATCGCCTCTTGCGTCCGCTGCGGGTTCGCTGCCTCGAGCTGCACGTCTATGAAAGTGGTGCCCTTGAGGACCAGGAGCTCCGTCCGCGTGGAGTCGTACCAGCAGGCGAGGTCGCCGATGCCCTGGACGCGCTCCTTCTGCTCACACAGGAACGCCTCGAGAGCCTGGCGGATCTGGGGCGAGACCGTGCCGCCGGCCCGCCAGAACGTAATGTCGACGGATCCTCTGCTGGACTGATAGCTGCAGGCGGAGACGCTGACCGTGAGGCCAGGCGCCACGGTCTGAGTACCGACGTTGAAGCCCTGCGGGTCCTGCACTTGCTCGCCGACCGCCGCCGTTATCTCATCCCTGGTAACCAGCCGGCAGGCCTCGATGGCCAACGCCCCGGTGCCGGCGGCGATGGTTGCGACGACTCCGCCCGCGGGCGTAGTCGGCGCGGCCGTGGCCGCAGCGGCCGGCCTGGTAGCTGTCGCCCCCGCTCCCCCGCCCGGCGCCTGCGTCGCCTGGGACTGGGGGGCTGCGGTTGGAGAGCTCTCACTGTCTTTGTCGCCGCCGCAAGCTGACAGGGCGAGGGCCGCTGCAAGCATGACCGCGGCGACCGTCGCGATGCCAGCTCTTTTCGAAATCACGAATACCTCCTGGAGAATCGCTGCCCGTGTCTGCGGCAACATTGAAGGCCCGCGCCGCCTGAGGCAAGTGGCGAAGCGCACAGAGTCCCCTCGAGATGGCTGGAAGCCACCCCTCAGCCGGAGATCGAGCGCGCTGCTGCCGCCCCGGCGGTGCGGCCGAACACGGCCCCGGCCATGAGGCCGGCGCCGCCGGGGTAGTTGTGCCAGAACAGACCACCGACCAGCTCTCCGGCCGCGTACAGGCCCCGGATCGGCCGGTCCGTGTCGTCCAGCACCTGCCCCGTCGAGGGCTCGATCCTGAGGCCGCCGAAGGTGAAAGTGATGCCGCAGGTCACTGCGTAGCCCACGAACGGCGGCGTGTCGATCGGCAAGGCCCAGTTCGACTTCGGCGGCGTGATGCCCTCCGTGCGCTTCCCATCGAGCACCGTCGGGTCGAAGTGGCCCGGCTGGCAGGCGGCGTTGTAGCGGTCGACCGTGCTCTTGAGGGCCACCGGGTCCAGGCCCAGCCCTTCCGCGAGCTCCTCGATCGTCGCCGCTTCCGCCATGGTCACGCGGGCAATGCGGTACTCGTCGCGCAGCATCGCGCGCGTCTTGTCGTCGAAAATCTGAAAAGCAAGCTGCCGGGGCTGCCGCAGGATCTCCCGCCCGTACTTGGCGTAGGTGTAATTCCGGAAATCTGCGCCCTCGTCGACGAAGCGCTGCGCCTCAGCGTTGACGATGATGCCGAGGGGGTACGAGTGTTTCTGGTAGAGGTCGCCGACCACGCGGTTGCCGAAGGGCGGCGCTCCCGCATCCCAGGCCACGGCGTGACAGCCGCTCCAGTGCCCGTAGGCCTGGGCGCCGATATCGAGGGCCATGCGGATGCCATCGCCGGTGTTGTAACGGGTGCCCCTCACCTTCGCCAACTCCCAGCCCTGGCCCAGGTACCGGGTGCGCATCTCCGGGTTCGCCTCGAAGCCGCCGCAGGCGAGGACGACCGCGCGCGCGGGCGCGTCCTCGAAGCCCGAGGGCGTGCGTATCCTGACCCCGCGCACGGCCCCGTCCTCGCCGGTCAGGAGCGCGTGGGCGCCGGCTTCGTACCGGATCTGGACGCCCTTCGCCTCGGCGATGCGCAACCAGTGGTCGATCAAGCCTGGGCCGCCACCCACAGCCTCGACGGTGAGGCCGCCCCAGAAGCGATAGACCTCTCCCACCTTGAACGCCTGCCGGCCCGTCATGAGGGCCCAGCGCATCCCCTGCTCCCGCATCCACACCATGGTGGGAAAGCTCTGGCCCACCAGCCGTCCCGCCAGGTCCGGGTCCGCCAGTCCCTCCGTGACTCGCATGATGTCGTCGTGGTACTTCGAGGCCGGGTAGGAGCCTACATCGACCGCCCGCAGCTCGGCCTCCGACAGGTCGATGAGCTTCCTGATGTCGTCGATGCCGTCGTATGCGAAGCGGAAGCCGCCGCCGGCGAAGAAGCTGTTGCCGCCGACCGCCTCACGCGGCCCTTTTTCGACCATGAGGACCGACGCGCCCTCGTTGCGCGCCGCCACTGCCGCCGACATCGCGGCATTCCCGGTCCCGACCACGAGCACGTCCACAGGTTCCATCGCCATGTTGCGGATCATATCGCGGCCGGCGGATTCGGCCGAGCGCCGGTCCTGGCGTCAATCGAAGCTCGCGACCCACGTCCTGCACGCCGCCGTCTGGGAACCGTCCTGCGGCAGGTATGCTAGACAGCCGTGGCGACCTTCCTTCTCATTCACGGTGCGAACCTCGGCGGCTGGTGCTGGCGTCTCATAACGCCGTCGCTGCGCTTCGCCGGCCACGAGGTCTACGCTCCCAGCCTCACCGGCTGCGGCGACCGCTCGCACCTCCTGTCGCCGCAGATCGGGCTCGACACATGGGTGGAGGATGTCGCCAGCCTCATGTGGCACGAGGACATCGACAACCTGGTCCTCGTGGGCCACAGCAATGCGGGTGTGGTTGCCCTAGGTGCGGCCAATCGAATGCCGGAGCGGGTAGCGCACATAGTCGCCATCGATTCGGTCCTACCAGCGGCAGGCCAGTCGATCTGGGATGCCCTCGCGCCGGATGCCCGCGAGTGGATGCAGCGCAACCTCGACCTGATCGGCGAGACGTGGAAGTCGCCGCCGGCGCCGCTTGAGGGGTGGGTGGAGATGGCCCGCGCCGAGGGCTGGAACGAGGTGATCGGGCGCTGGGCGGGCCAGCGCGCGGGCTGGAGCCCGCTGAAGCCGCTGAAGGACGCGCTCACACTCAAGCCCAGCGAAGCCTTCGACAAGCTGCCGAAGACGTTCGTGCGCTGCGTCCGGGCGCACGCCCCCGGCTCAGACCTGTCCGCCGCGGCCCGGGAAGCCGGCTGGGACGTCGTCGAGCTGGCCGCCGGACACCTGCCTATGCTTGGCGCGCCGCGCGAGCTCACGGACCTCCTGCTGCAGATAGCGGCGCCCTACGGCGCCTGAACGCGCGCCTCGATTTGCACCGCCGCGCCGCCAAGGGCGCGGGCCTTTCGTGCTCAGTTCCGGCATCCGCCCCGAGGTCCTTCGGCCCGGGACGCCGGGCCCTACTCCGGGAGCAGGCGCACCGGCTTGATGGGCAGGCTGGCGGCGTCCGGAGCGCCAGTTACGTCCGCGCCCTTGAGCCAGCCGTAGAGGGAGGAACCGGGCGCGACAGCGACCGCGATCCAGAGCCCGTCCTCGCTGGCTCCGACCACCTCTAGCTTTGCGCCCCTGGGCAGGACGCCAAGGACGACATAATCGTCCGACGGTCCGAGGCGCAGGTCGGCCGTCCTTGCCGCCCTGGGGCCGGTCCAGGGAGCGGGCGCCGGCGCTGAGGCCGGCGGCTCCACCGCGTTCGTGGCGCGGGTGACGCCCGACTCCGGGTCGGCAGTCGTGGCCGCGGGCGATGAGAGGAGATACAAGGCCACCAGCGCCGCGGCCCCGAGCAGAACGCTAAGCCGGAGCAGCCAACCCGACACCGTAGCGCCAGCCGAGCCAGCGACAGGCGGACGGGCAGGCAAGGCCCCTGGCAGGCCGGCCAAGATAGTGCTCCCCTGGGACGAGTCGAACTGAGTTTAGGGAGCGCTCAAGAGGCTCTCCGTCAAGGACGACGGAGCCCCAATATCGATTTCGAATCAAGTAGCCTGACGGCCGGCGTGAAACCCTGTCGCGCCTGAGTGCCGGCTCAATTAGGATCGCCGCTAGACAGCAGGGACCGACTCGAGGCGTCTGTCCCGGTCAGGTGCGCCGGGCGTTCCAAAGGGTCCGTTATCTAGCGGGGAGCTTCATATGACCGAGAAGATACGGGTAGGGTTCATCGGTGCGGGGGGGAACACCCGCCTCCGCCACATCCCGGGCCTCAAGTCACAGCCGGACGTCGAGCTGGCCTGGGTGTGCAACCGCTCGCTCGAGAGTGGCCAGAGAGTGGCGGCGGAGTTCGGCATCGAGAAGGTGACAACGGACCCGGAGGACATCTTCACCGACCCGAGCGTCAACGCCGTGTGCATCGGCACCTGGCCCTACATGCACAAGGAGTACACGGTCCGCGCCCTGGGCGCCGGAAAGCACGTGTTGTGCGAGGCGCGCATGGCGATGAATGCGGAGGAGGCCCGCGAGATGCTCGCCGCCTCGCGAGCACGGCCTGACCTCGTCGCCCAACTCGTGCCTGCCCCCTTCGACTTCCGCTGCGGGCCCACGATCTCGAAACTGATCCGCGAGGGCTACGTCGGCCAGCCTACGGATGTCGTCATCACGGTCCTGAACGGCCAGGGCCTGGACCCCGCGCGTATGCTTCAGTGGCGGCACCGCTACGACTACTCCGGCCACAACACGATGATGCTCGGCATCTATAACGAGGTCGTCCAGCGCTGGCTCGGAGACACCACCCGGGTCACAGCCCAGGCCCGCGTGTTCATCGACCGCCGACGCGACCCCGAGACGGGGAAGGAGGTCGAGGTCCTGATACCGGACAGCATCACGGTAGCCGCGGGCATGCGCATCGGCGCGCGCGCGACTTACGTCTTCAGCGCGGTCGCGCCAGTGGCCCAGCGCAGCGGCATCACCGTGTACGGGACCGAGGGTGTCATCGTCTGGGAGGGTGGCGACCGCATGCAGGTTGCGAAGGCCGGTGGCCAGCTCGAGCCGCGCGAACCGGAGCCCGAGCTCGCAGGCTCCTGGCGTGTCGAACAGGACTTCGTCGAGTCTATCCGGGAGGGCAAGCCCGTGAGGCTCACGAACTTCGAGGACGGCGTACGCTACATGGAGTTCACGGACGCAGTCTGGCAGTCCTGGCACGAGGGGCGCGCCGTCGATGTGAAGCCGCTATAGGCAGCCCCGGCCATCAGCGGGCCAGAACGCGCTAGCGGCTGGCTCCCGGTCTAGCTCGCCGCTGCCCCGTTTGCATCACTGCCAGCTTGCCTGCGCTGGGGGCTAACCGGAGGCAGGTCGAGGGCGCGGCAGACCGCCGGGATAAGCAATTCGTCGATGTCGGGCTTGTGGATCAGGACTATGCCGAGCTCCTTGGCCTGTACTTTGACCCAGGGGTAGGTCGCCTCGCCGGTCTGCATGATGATCGGGACGTCGGGGCCGCGGTGCTTGCGCACGGCCTCGATCACGTGCCAGCCGGTGCGCTTGGGCATGTCCAGGTCCGTGATCAGCAGGTGCAGGGGGTTCGTCAGGTCTCGGACGTAGTCGATGGCGTCGGCGCCATTACTCGCGGCCGCGATGTTGAGGCCAAAAGGAGCCAGCAGGTCGAGTAGCCGCTCCATGAAGTCGGGGAAGTCCTCTGCGAGGAGCACATGATGACTCACGCAGCCAAACTTAACGTGCGCCGGCAGCGAAGGGCAACGCCTCGACAGGGACTCAAGAGCGAGCGCCGTCCGCTGGAGCGCGAGGGCATGGATTGGAACGCGCCGGGGCAGCGGGCGCCTCGGGCCATCGCCTGAGGGCTCCTGACGCGCCCGGAGGTCCGGGAGCTCACCTCGAGGGCATCAGGCGCTCGGCCCTCGGGCCGGGTAACCGCTAGCGGAACCGGACCGGCAGGTGCTTGATGCCGCCAATGAAGGTGGAGCGCAGGCGCTCGGGCGGCCCGGCCAGTTCGACGTCCGGGTAGCGGTCGAAGAGCTCCTCGAAGATCACCTTCAGCTCGAGGCGGGCGAACCCGGCGCCGAGGCAGAAGTGCTCGCCGATCCCGAAGGCGAGGTGGTCGTTCGGTGAACGGCTGATGTCGAACCGGTCAGGGTCCGGGAAGACGTCCTCGTCGCGGTTGACAGACGGGTACCACATGACAACGCGCTCGCCCTGCCTGATCTCCGTGTCACGGATCTTCGTGTCCTGGAGCGCGACGCGCGCCATGTGGGTCACGGGTGAGATGTAACGCAGTATCTCTTCAACCGCGGAAGGCATCAGGCTCATGTCTTTCATGAGACGGCGTTTCTCGTCCGGGTTCTCGAAGAAGCTGAGGAGGCCGCCGGAGATCGCGTTCCGGGTCGTCTCGTTTCCGGCGAGGATGAGAAGGAAACAGAACCAGAGGATGTCCTCGTCCGTGAGCGCCTCGCCGTCGACCTCGGAGTCGACCAACAGGGAGACGAGGTCCTCGCGCCGCTGCGCCTTCCGCTCCTCCAGCATCTGAGAGAAGAAGGTGAACATCTGGAAGGTACCGATGTTACCTGTCGTCCGCGCGGCCATGGGGGTGCCGCGCTCCTCGGGCGGGACGTCGTCCTGGTATTCGGGGTCGCCGGAGCCGAGCACCTTGTTCGTGAGGCGGAACATCAGGCTCCAGTCCTTGTCCTCGACCCCCATCATGCCGCAGATGACTGCCAGCGGGAGCTGAGAGGCGACGTCTAGCACGAAGTCGCACTCCCTCTTCTCGGCGCTCTGGTCGAGAAGCCGGCGGGCGATATCCCGGATGTAGGGCTCCATGGCATTCACGGCGCGGGGCGTGAAGCCCTTGTTAACCAGGCGGCGCAGCTTCACGTGCCGCGGCGGGTCCATGGTGATCAGCATCTTGCCGTTGCCCGAGGCGGCGGCCTGGGCGTCTTCCGGGTTGACCGCCTCGAACTGGGTGATGCCACGCTCCGAGCTGAAGATCTCCGGGTGCCGGGAGACGTGGAGGACGTCCTCGTACTTCACGAGGTGCCAGCGGCCCTTCGCGTATTCGTTGCCTTCCTGCCAGGAGATCGGGTTCTCGCGCCTCAGAATCTTGAAGGCCTCGTGAGCCCGCCCGCTTTCGAACAGGCCTTCGTCGCTGAGGTGAATCGTGTCCAGGGTCAGAGGAGCCGTTGCTTCCACCTTCGTCCCTCCCGTGCAACCGCCCTCGCCTCCGCGTCATGCTCCCCGGACGGCGGGCGTGCTTAGCGTGCGCTAAAGGATAACGCATAACTCCGGGCTCTCGAACAGAGGGACAGAAGCCGTGTACCGCTGACCGAGCTGTCCTGCGCTATTCGCTGAGCGCTGCGTCGGCCCAGGCGATTGCCTGGCGCGGGCAGAGGCGTATCGCGCGGTCGACTGCCTCCTTCAAGCGCTCGGGCACCGGGTCGAGTTTGACGTAGCTCAGATCGTCGTCCCGGACCTCGAAGACCTCGGGAGCCGCGTTCTCGCAGCGGCGGTTGCCCTCACAGAGGTCGTGGTTGACCTGTACCTTCATGGCTGGATTATGTCTCCTGACTCCGGCTGCGGCGCCCGCGGGTTGCTCTTGTCGATAGTCCTGCCCTGCTTTTCTTCCAACCGGCCGAGGGCGCGGCCCTTGTCAGGGTGAGGGTCCTCAATGAACCCGTATATCTCGCGTCCTTCGTGTCCCTCTGGCAGGTATTGCGTGATCGGAAGACCTTCCGAATTGCAGAAGAGCATTCAGTGGCAGTACTTCCACTTCTGCATTTCCTCGCAGGGGCAGATCCATGTGCTGCGCTTGGCCTCTGCCGCCTTGTCCTCGTAGAAGTTGCAGGGGCACAGGGGCCGGCCCACTTCGTCGATGTGTTTGGCGAGGCCGATGACCAGAAACTCGGTGATTTCGCGCTGCGGGTGAAGGTAGGTGCCACTCTTCTCGGCGAAGGTCTCGACGAACTTCCACATCTTCTGGATGTTCGCTGGAGATGCCTGGGCGCGGTCCTCGTCGGTCGGCTGGTCGAGGGTCATGGCTCAGAGGTCAGTCTAGGCGCTGGACGCGGCGTTTAACAACCGCGTGCTGCGTCAATTGCCGGGAGACATCGAGCAGCCGGCGCGTGTATTGTGGCACCACAGCGGAGGACACGATGGCGAGCGAAGCACCGACGGACGACCTCATTCGCGACATCCTTACGAACACGAGGCTTATCGCCCTCGTCGGCGCCAGCCCGGACCCATCGCGCGACAGCCACGACGTCATGCGCTTCCTGCTGCGGCGCGGCTACCACGTAGTCCCCGTGAACCCGATCTATGCCGGCCAGGAGATCCTGGGCAGGAAGGTGGTCGGCCGGCTCGTGGAAATCGGCGAGCCTATCGACATGGTCGACATCTTCAGGCGTTCGGAGGCCGCGGGTGAGGCCGTCGACGAGGCGATCGAGGCCGGCGCCAAGGCAGTCTGGATGCAGCTGAGAGTGGTGAACGAGGCGGCGGCCCAACGGGCGCGCGCGGCCGGCCTCAAGGTGGTAATGAACCGCTGCCCGAAGATCGAGATGCCGCGGCTCGGCATCGAGGGGCCGGCCGGCGGCTGAGGCAGATATCGCCGGCCCGCGGCGTCGCCCCGGACGTGACTCCAGGGCGCCCCGGCATGCGCAGCTATAATTTTGGAGTGCCGGCCGCGACCCAGACCGAACAGCGCCGTTCGCGCGTTGCGACGATCCTCGGCTCCATCGACACACCGGCTCCGACTCCGGCCGGGCCGGTGCTGTTCCTGCTTTCCGGCCTGCCGGGCGTCGGCAAGAGCACCTTCGCGCGCGGGCTGGCTGCCCGGACCGGCGCACTCGTCCTCGAAAGCGACCGTCTCCGCGCACTGCTCTTTGGTACCCCGGTGCACTCGCAGCGCGAGAGCAGCCTGCTGTTCAGCGCCATGCGGGCGGCGGCCTCGGAGCTCCTTCGCCGCGGCCACGCCGTGATAATCGACGCGACTAATGTGGGCGAGGCGGACCGGCAGCCCTTCTGCCGCCTGGCGCGGCGGCTGCAAGTGCCGCTGTCCGTCGTACTGCTGGAGGCGCCGGAGCCGGTGATCGAGTCTCGCCTGGCCCTGCGTTCGAGTGCTGCGGACGGTTATGCCTTTGCCGATGCGCACGTTTATCATCGAATGAAGGCGCGCGTAGAGCCGATCAGCGGCCCGCACATGCGCGTCGACACGTCCGATAGCAGGGCTGTCGAGCGCGCCCTGACTGCTCTGACCGCGGCCCATGGGGCAGAGGTGGGAAAGGGGACCAGGACGAATTGAGCTCACGAAGAAGGACCTCGAACCGGCTGGAGCGAAGGGCTGAGCGGGCCGCAAGGCAGCCTGGCGGGACGCCAAGGCCTTACCGGCAGCGCGCCTCTCGCACCCCGGTCAGGGTGGGTAGCGGCGGCGGCGCGAACTGGACCCTGATCGGCGCCGTGCTTGGCGTCGCCGCCATCGCCGGCATCATCGTCTACGCTGTCATTCAGAGCACGACCGGCAGCTCCGCGGACGAGATACCTGGCTTCCTCAAGGCCATCCGAGACGACAGCCCGAATCTGCCCGGCCAGTACATACCCCCCCACCCGGGCGCGGACGGCAAGGTCTGCCTGGAGGTGTCCTGCCTCCAGAACAACGACGACCGCCAGCACTTCGGGAACGGCGTCGTCTGGGGGTTCTGCACCCCGGAGCAGATCGCGGCAAACCAGGTCAACGGCTGCTACACCAGTAATCCCCCGACCTCGGGCCCTCATGCGGCATCTCCGGCCCAGTTCAAGGTCCTGGAGAACCCGGCCCCGAAGGAAAACCTGATACACAGCATGGAGCACGGCGCCGTGGTGGTCTGGTACAACACCGAGGACCAGGACGTGATCAAGCAGCTTGCGGCATGGGTGCAGGACCACCTGGACCGCAGGCGCCTCGTGGTCATGACCAAGTACACGGAGATGGAGCCGAACACGATCGCCCTCACCGCCTGGACGCGGCTGGACAAGTTCCCGGTGAGCGAGTTGACAAAGAAGCGGGTCGACGACTTCATTTCGGCCCACAACAAGCGCTTCAACCCGGAGGGCTTCTAGGCAGCGACGGCCATGCCCTGAACGGCTCGGCGTGCCTTCATCACGTTTCCACCGTGAGGCCGCAGCAGGCCGCGCCTATTCGCGCCCCATCCCCACACGCCTGCCGCGGTACGCCTACTTCGGGCGCGCCACCAGGCGCCGCATCGCCGGGTAGCCCCAGCGCTGCATGGCGAGCGCGAGGAGCACGCCGAAGGCTGCGGACGCCAGCCCGGCAAGGCCATCAAGGAAGAAGTGATTGCCTGTAAAGATGGTGCTGGCGCTCTGCAGCACGGGGTGGAGCAGCGCGAAGGGCCACATCCAGCGGTCGCGCCCGTAGGCCATCAGGACGCCGCCGGCAATCAGGAAGGACCAGCCGACGTGCAGGCTGGGCACGGCCGCGAAGGGGTTCACGAAGAACTGGGTAGACTGCGCCTGGTAGCTCAGGTTGTCGTAAGCCTGCAGCGTGTCGATGACGCCGATGCCCTCCACGAGCCGCGGCGGTGCGACCGGGTAAAGGTTGTAGGCAATGAGGGCTATGCCGCCGGAGAAGAGTATGGCGTCGCGCGTGAACGTGTACTGGCGGCGGCGGGTGAGGTACATCAGAAGGCCGAGAGCAGCGATCAGCGGGAAGTCCAGCCAGAAGTACACGAAGTTCCAGAACCGGACCAGGAGCTCCGAGTCCAGCACCGCCTGCTGCCACGCGGCCTCGCGGAAGATACCGAGGTCTTGCTCGAGGGCGATGAGGTCGCGCGAATTGGCGAAGGCCACTTCTGGCCGGTCGACCACCTGCCCGCGGACGATGAAGTAGAGGAGGAAGGCGACCGCCACCAGGGCGAGTTCGGCGGCCTCCCGCAGGAACCTGCGTTCGAGCCAGTCCTCAGGGATGCGGCGCTCGCCGACAGCGATGCCTTCGCTGCTCACGTCTTCAGCCTAGCACCAGCAGGCGTCGCCAGCCGCAGGCCCGCCGGTCCTCGCCGGCGAGAGCGCTCCCTGTCGGGCACCACGGCGCCGCTACTTCGCGCCGCTGCGTCCCTCTGCCATCTGCAGGGCCAGGTGCACCAGGGTGCGCACGGGAATGCCGCTGGAGCCCTTCACGTAGACACCCTTCTCGCGGTCGTAGTTATCGACGCCGGCGATGTCCAGGTGGACCCAGGGGGTATCCTCGACGAACTCCTTCAGGAGGAAGGCGGCCGTGATCGACCCGGCGAGGCGGCCGCCGCTGTTCTTCATGTCGGCGACGTCGCTCTTGATCAGCTCCTTGTACTCGTCGAACATCGGCAGTTCCCAGACCTTTTCGCCGGCCGCGGCCGCGGCGCGGCGCACGCTATCCATGAGCGCGGCGTCGTTGGTCATGGCGCCCATGGCCACATTGCCAAGGGTGGTGCTGATCGCTCCCGTCAGCGTGGCGACGTCCACGATGGCCTTCGCGCCCTGCTCGCGCGAGTATGTGAGGGCGTCGGAGAGCACGAGGCGGCCTTCGGCGTCCGTGTTTACGACCTCGATCGTCTTGCCGCTCATAGTCCGGAGGACGTCGCCGGGCTTGGTGGCGCTGCCGCTGGGCATGTTCTCCGTGCAGGGGGCGACAGCAATGACGTTAATCCGCGCCTTGAGGCGGGCGATGGCGCTGATGGCGGCGACCACGGCGGCGGCGCCCGTCATGTCGCCCTTCATCTCGCCCATGTTCTCGGCTGGCTTGATCGAGATACCGCCGGTGTCAAAGGTGATGCCCTTGCCCACGAGGGCAAGAGGCGGCTCGTCCCCGGCGCCCCGGTAGCGCATGACGATGAAACGAGGCTCCTGGACGCTACCGGCCGCCACGCCCAGGACGCCACCCATGCCCTTCTCGCGCAGCCACTCTGGGCCGTAGACCTCGCACTCGATGCCGGCCTCGCTTGCTAGTTGCTCCGCCACGCGGGCGAGGTCCGTTGGAGTGAGGTAGTTCGCGGGCTCGTTCGCCATGTCACGGCACACGTTCGTGGCCTCGGCGAGTATGCGGCCGCGCTCGACGCCGCGCTCCAGGAGGGGCAGGCGTGAGCCGTCGAACTCGACGATGGTCAGGGTCTCGAGGTCGGCGGCGTCCTCCTCCGGCTTCTTGTGGCGGAGAAAGCGATAGAGGCCAAGGATAGTGCCTTCGGCGATCGCCGCGGCGCAGGCCTCGGGATCGAGGCCAGCGATGCCGGCGCCATGCGCGATGGTCCCGACCTGCTTCAGACGCTGACGCCTCAGGTATCGGGCGACGTTCGCGGAGAGGTCGCGGACCTGATCGATGCCAAAGTCGGAGGCCTTGCCCAGGCCGGCCACGACGACGCGGGGAGAGGGCAGTTTGCCGAAGGTGTGAAGCAGCGTAATCTCTCCTGCCTTGCCGCGGATGTCCCCCTGGGCGATGAGGGAGCTGATCGCGCCACCCATCGCGCGGTCGACCGCGCCGGTGGCGCCGCCGGGCGAGGTTACGCCCTCGAAGAGGTTGACGACGATGGCATCGGCCTGGAATGAACTGATGTCGCCCTGCCGGACGGTGACGTTCATGGCTGCCCCCTGAACTGGCTACGGTACGATGATTCTAGGCGCGGACGCAGAGTGCCGCCAGCCGCTAGCGGCCGCTGGCTGGCGATTCGACTGTCGGGCGAAGCCATACGCGAAGCTGGCTGCCAGGGCATTCGTGAGTTAATCGTTCGAGACGGCCAGCGAACCTACCGGTCCGGCGCGGCGGCAAGCCATGGAGCTGCTCACCACCGTTCATGACTCAGGGCCCCGGCGAGGCTGTTCGAGCCTGGTGTCTCGAGCCGGCGGCTAGATATTGTGACGGACGTAACAAAGGGTATACGCTTGTGACGGGCGTAACAACTCGTAGGGCCCCCTATTGGTAGCGCTGTAAGGGAGAGGACGGTACAGCGATGCTGCTGGTCTCGGGAGGCACCGGTTTCATTGGTTCGGCGATTGTTAGGGAGCTCCTCGGCCGGGGCGAGAGGGTAGCCGTGCTCGGCCGAGACGCCTCGCGGATTCGCCGCCTGTTCGGCGAGTCCGTTGAGGCGCGCGAGGCGGACGTTACTCGCGCCGGGCAGGACCTCGACGCCGCGATGCAGGGCGTCGACGTCGTGATCAACAGCGTCCAGTTCCCGAACTCACCGATCGAGAACAAGGCCCGGGGCTGGACCTTCGAGAACGTCGACCTCAACGGCACGCGAAACCAGGTCGACTCGGCGAAGAAGGCGGGCGTCCGGCGCTTCGTCTACATCTCGGGCGCCGGCGCGGCCGCGGACGCGGCCCAGCACTGGTTTCGCCTCAAGTGGCAGGCTGAGGAGTACGTGAAGGCCAGTGGCCTGGAGTGGGTGATCATCCGGCCGACATGGGTGTATGGGCCGGACGACAACTCGCTGAACCGCATCCTGCGCTTCGCGAGCTTCCTGCCCTTCATCCCGACCTTCGGCAGCGGCAAGCAGGCGATGCAACCAGTGTTCATCGATGACGTTGCCCGGGTGACGGCTGACGCCGCCCTGAAGCCGGAAGCGGCAAACCACCTCTTCGAGCTGGGTGGGCCCGAGGTCATGACCATGGACGACGTGTTCCGGACGGCGCTGGAGGTCATGGGGCGTAGACGGCCCATCCTGCACCAGCCAGTCGTAGTCGGGAAGTTGCTGGGTAAGGCAGCGTCCTTGCTGCCGAACAAGCCACTCAGCGCGGACGCGGTGGACTTCATCGTCCAGCCCGCGGTCGCGGACAACCGCGAACTGGAGGCAGTCCTGGCGCCGAAGCTAACGCCCCTGCGCGAGGGGCTCGCGTCTTATCTGGGCAAGTGACGCTGCGGCGGCCGGTGGTCGGATTCCCGGTCCGGCGTGACGGTAGGCTTGAGGCTCGCCGGCGCCGGCCGCCAACAGCCGCCTGCCTAACAGGCGCTCACCCGAAGCGGCCGGTGATGTAGTCCTCGGTGCGCTTGTCCTTTGGGTTGGTGAAGATCTCGTGCGTGGGGCCGAATTCGCCGAGTTCGCCCGCCCGGTCTTCCCGCATCATCAGGACGGCCGTGTAGTCGGAGACGCGGGCGGCCTGCTGCATGTTGTGGGTGACGATGACGATGGTGTACTGGCTTACCAGCTCCTGCATCAGGTCCTCGATCTTGAGGGTCGCGATCGGGTCCAGGGCCGAGCAGGGCTCGTCCATGAGCAGGACTTCCGGTTCCAGGGCGATGGCTCGGGCGATGCAGAGGCGCTGCTGCTGGCCGCCTGACAGGGTAAGGGCGCTGTGCTTGAGCTTATCTTTCACCTCGTCCCAAAGGGCAGCCCGGCGCAGGGCGCTCTCGACGAGGTCGTCCATCCTGCCCCGGAAGCCGTTGATGCGGGCGCCGAAGGCGATGTTCTCGTAGATCGACTTCGGAAACGGGTTCGGCTTCTGAAAGACCATGCCGATCCGCCGCCGCACGTCTACCGGATCGACCTCCGGGTCGTAGAGGTTGATGCGGCCGTTGCGTCCCCCGGCGCCGGCCTCATCGGCGAAGAAGTTGACTTCGCCCTCGGCGCGAAAGGAAGGGATGAGGTCGTTCATGCGGTTGAAGCAGCGGATGAATGTGCTCTTGCCACTGCCGGAAGGCCCGATTATCGCCGTAATGCGGCGGCGCTCGATTGGCAGCGTGATGTCGTGCAGGGCCTTGAAGGAGCCGTAATAGACGGAGAGGTGGTTCACCTCCAGGACGAGGTCGCCGGCGCCGGTCGCGTCCACAGGCGTCATTCTAAGGCTCGAAGTCAGGACAGGGGGCGCCACTCCCCGGTTGGCGGTTGGCTGGCTTATCACCACCTACGGTTCCTTTCGAAGTAGCCTCGCAAGGCTATGGCGGCCGCGTTCATGGTGAGCAGCGCGGCCAGGAGCACGATGATCCCCGCCGCGGCTGTTTCCTGGAAGCCGGCTTGAGGCCTGGAAATCCAGTTGTAGACCTGGATGGGCAGCACGGTGAAGGCAGAACCGGGACCGCTGGGGTCGAAGGGAATGAAGGTCAGGGCGCCGATGACGATGAGGGGGGCCGTCTCGCCCATGGCGCGGGAGAGCGCGAGGATGATGCCCGTAAGCATCGTCGGCAGGGCGGGCGCCAGCACCTGGAAGCGTACAGTCTGCCAGGGGCTCGCGCCCAGGGCCAGCGACGCTTCCCGGATGGAGGGCGGGACCGAGCGGAGCCCCTCCCGGGCGGACACGATGATGATCGGCAAGATCAGGAGCGACATGGTCAAGGAGCCGGCGATGATGCTCCGCCCCAGGTCCATGACCCGCACGAAGATCGTCAGGCCCAGGAGGCCGTAGATGATCGACGGCACACCGGCGAGGTTGTTGATGTTGGTCTCGATTATCTTCGTAAGCCAGCCCCGGGGCGCAAACTCCTCCAGGTAGATGGCCGCGCCGATACCGACGGGGATGGCGATGAGGGCAGTGAAGGCCATCATCCAGATCGTGCCGAGAAGGGCGGCGCGTATACCGGCCTGCTCCGGGAAGCGCGAAGGATAGCTGTTCACGAAGTCCCAGCTGACGCGGCCGATGCCGTCGGCGCCGACGGTTATCAGCAGCACCACGAGCGCGACCAGCGCCGCTGCCGTCGCGGCGAGGCAAAGGGCCAGGAAGACGCTGCCCTCGGTGCGGCGCCAACGCCTCCGGCGCGCCTGCTCCGATGTCGCCAGTGCGCTCACTCGTATCCCTCGCGGAAGCGCCCGATGAGCCACTGGGCGAAGATGTTGAGGAGGAGGGTTGTGAGGAAGAGCATGACAGCGACCGCGAAGATCGTGCTGTACTCGAGTGTCCCGCGAGGCGTATCGCCCAGGCTGATCTGGACGATGTAGGCAGTCATCGTCTGCATGCCCTCGAGCGGGTTGAGGGAGAGATTCGGCTGGTTACCGGCCGCGACGACGACGATCATGGTCTCGCCGACGGCGCGCGAGACGGCCAGGATGCAGGCCGCGACGATACCGGACAGCGCGGCGGGCACGACGATGCGGGTCGACACCTCGAACTTGTTCGCGCCGACGCCGTAGGCTCCTTCGCGCAGGGCGTTAGGCACGGACCGCATGGCGTCCTCGCTCAGAGAGGACACGAGCGGCAGGATCATGATCGCCATCGCGATGGCAGCGGAGAGGGCGTTGAACAGGGGAGTGTCCGAGCCGAAGAGGCGCCGGACGATCTCGGGTGAGATGAAGGTCAAGGCGAAATAGCCGTACACAACCGTCGGGATGCCGGCAAGTATCTCCAGTACCGGCTTGACCACCGCCCGCACGCGCCCCGGGGCGTACTCGCTGAGGTAGATGGCGACTCCCATGCCGAGAGGGATGGCGAAGAGCATCGCCGTGAGCGCGATCATGAGCGTGGCGTTGAGCAGGGGCAGGACGCCGAAGTGCTTGTTCGTGAAAAGTGGCGTCCATTCTGTCCCGGTCAGGAACTCGACGATCGAGATTTCTTCGAAGAACCTGACTGTCTCTTCGAACAGCGTGAAGACAATCCCGAAGGTGGTGATCACGGAGACGGCGGCGCAGGCGAAGAGCAGCGCGTAGATGGGCCACTCACGGACCCGCCTGGCTGAGGTCGAACGGTGGGCGAATGTCCATGACGGCGCGGGCGCAGGGGCGGGGGCTTCCATTGCGTCTACGGGCACGAGACCACCCTTCCGTCGAAAGTCTGGCACCGCCATCCCTTCGGGGAAAGGGGGCGGCGGTGCAGCGTTCGGGCTAGCGGCCCTGGGATGGCGCCCCCAGCTCAGTACCCGCCGGCCGCGGCCGCCTGGTAGATCTGGAGCACCGTCTTGCCGGCTGTGTCCCCCACATAGGCGGTGCCGGTCTTGCGCGAGGTCCAGCGGGCGGTGGCGAGCTCATAGATCGCTGGTGGGAACGGGACGTATCCGACTTCCTTTGCAAGCACGGGCACGTTCTTCAGGTAGAAGTCGACGAACGCCTTCACTTCAGGCCTGTCGGCGTGGTCGCGGCGCACGTATATGAACAGAGGCCGCGAGAGCGGAGTGTAGGCGCCACTCTCGACCGTCGCCGCCGATGGAGTCACGCAGCCCTTGCCCTGGTCGATCTGGACGGCCTTGAGCTTGTTCTGGTTTTCGATGTAATAGGCGAGGCCGAAGTAACCGAGGGCGTAGCGGTCGCCGGAGACGCCCTGGACGAGGACGTTGTCGTCTTCGGAGGCAGTGTAGTCGCCGCGGCTGGCGTCTTCCTTGCCGTTGATGGCCTCGGTGAAGTAGTCGAAGGTGCCGGAGTCGGTACCCGGCCCGAAGAGCCGGATGGTCTCGTTCGGCCAGTCGGCGCGTATGTCGCTCCACTTTGTCACCACGCCCTGGGCTTCTGGAGACCAGAGCTTCTTGAGTTCGGTAGTGGTCATGCAAGACGCCCATGTGTTCTGCGGGTTGACGACAACCGACAGGGCGTCGTAAGCGACCGGGATTTCGATCCACTCGATGCCCTTGGCCTTACATGTTTCGATCTCAGGCTGGCGGATTGGCCGCGAGGCGTCGCTGATGCTGGTCTCGCCGTTGCAGAACTTCTGGAATCCGCCGCCTGTGCCGGAGATGCCGACGGTGACGTTGACGTTGCGCTGGACCCGGCGGAACTCCTCCGCAACTGCTTCCGTGATCGGAAAGACCGTGCTGGAGCCGTCGATCAGGATGTTGCCGCTGAGCCGCGGCTCTGCGGCCGAGTCCGTGCTGCCGTCGTCGTTGGACTGGCCGCAAGCGGCCAGCAGGGCGGCTGTCAGCAGCATCAGAGCTCCCGCGGCAAACCCGATCGACCGCGAACCCGACCTTAAGCCCGTCATCATTTCAAACAAGACTCCCCCTTGTAGTGTTCCTTCTCTTCTTTTCATGCCTCCACGATAGAAGGGCCCGATTAACGGCTTGTTAACGGTGGTGAAGCTCGCGTAAACGGAAGAACGACCGATTGTGCCCGCTGCTCTACTAACTGAGTTACGAAGCCCGACTTCGTGCCAGACGGTGAACAACGGCCTGACCAACGGCGCAAATGGTTAGTCTCTGAGTAGATGGCTGTCAGAAAGGTTGCTCGATACCACAGTGAGCAGGGTAGCGCCACAGCCTTCGAAGCTACTTCGACCCCGGCAGAGTCCCTGGCTCCCTGGCGTAGCCGTCGCCAGATTTGGCGCTGCCCGATGCCCTCTGGCGAGGGCCTGGAAGGTGGGATAATGGCTGCGCCGACTTTGAGTCGCGCGTTTTTTCTTCATGGCCAACATCCCGCCCGCCCGATTGCGCATACCACTTCTTCTTGCCCTCGCGATGGCAGCAACGACGCTCGCCTGCAGCGGCGAGGAGACGGGACAGCAGACACCTGGATCTCCAGGCACGACACCATTACTGGAGGCTACGCTCTCGCCGGAGCCGAGCCCGACGAAGGATCCGGCGCAGCTGCTACCCCCAGTTGCTGACTTCACCGGTCCTGTGGTCGTTTATGGCCAGGAAGAGCCACCAAAGGCTGACCTTGGTGGCCTACGACCTTGGCGCCAAACGTCAACTGTGGTCGGTGCCTCTCATTGGGCACGACGCCTTTGGGTGGTGGGCTGTCGGAGGGAAGAGACTGGCATTAAGTAATCCCTCATCGGTCTGGGTTTACGCGTTTGATGGCTCAGCCATGCGACAGATCCTGTCGAAGCCAGACGTCGACAAGACATCCTTTGAATGGGTCAGTCTCTCGCCTGACGGCAAGATGCTCGCCGTCGTTCAGCACTATTTCGAGCCGCCGGGCACACCGCTACCGTCCGGAGTACCAGGCGGGCCTGCACGGTCGGTCGATAGCCTGCTCTTCTATGACCTGGACGCCAATCGTGAGCTCAGGAGGGTTGAGTCCACCCTGCCGGAATTCGAGGGTTTTGATGGCATGTTCGACCCTCTCATGTGGCTTGGAGACGGCTCAGGGGTGTTCATGTGGGGCCAGACGAACTCGGAGCGGCCGGGTAGCTACGCCACTGTGTACCTCGACGGCAGCATCCAGCGGCACGACCTGGAGGGCTTCGCCTACGTGGCGCCGAACGGGCAAGTCGCGGTTAGCGGCATCGGCTCCCTCGGCTGCATGTTCATTTCTGGACACCGACTCGACGTTCGGCACCTGTCGTCCGATCGAAGCTTGGCTTCCATTGAGAACCAGTCGCGGGCGTTCACCGGCGTCGGGTGGTCTCCTGCTAGTCGCGAGTTTCTTTTCGAGAGTAGACCGTGGCGGGAGGGCTTCGAGTGCGCTGACCGCTGGTGGGCTGCGGAACCTCT
>DATLYJ010000014.1 GCA_035574915.1 Dehalococcoidia bacterium
CGCGATCATGGTGGCGGCGCGGCTTCACGGCCTCGTCGATGGACGGGTCGAGGTCAAGGAGCCCGGCGGCGTGTTAGTGCTGGAGTGGGACGGCAGAGGCCATGTCTTCCTCACCGGCCCTGCCGAGTACATTTACAGCGGCGACTGGCCGGACAGTTGAGGCCGGCCGCTTCAAGGGGGCAACAATGCAGCTACGCAGACTGGACCCGATGGCCAATGCGGGGCCGTACCAGAGGCTCCTGAAGAACCCCGTAAAGAGCGTCTCGCTCAGCGAGGCCCAGTACGACTGGGTGAAGGCAAACCGCCCGCAGCTCGTCGTGACGGAGGGCGAGGCTGCCGTCATCGGCCTGCCGTTGATGGACTTCCTGGAGGTGAACTACGCCTACCCGGACATCGAGATGTTCGTGGACCGCTTCCCGGCGATGCTGGAGAAGCTCTCTGCGGCAACGGACAAGAAAGAGGCGCCTCGGGGCATGGTCCTCGCTTTCCGCGACCGGCCCAACCGGATGACGGCGGACACGGTGTTCTGGTCGGTGGGGCTCGAGGAGGGCGAGCAGTGGGTCGAAATGAACCTGGTCGCCGTACCGCAGCAGGACGAACCGGGCCCCGAAGCCGGTGACTACAGCCTGGTGGAAGCAGACGACAAGGAAATCGCGCAGGTGGAGGCGGAAGTCACCGGACGGACGCCCCTGACGCCGAACGGGGTGAAGAGGCTGCGAGAAAACGCGAAGCTCGTCCGAGTCCTGCGGCCCAAGCCGGGCGGACCGGCAGCCGGCCTCCTGGCGCTGCGGACGGAGCCTGGCGGCTGGGGCGTCATCGACCTGGCGCTGATCAAGGACGAGGCCGCGCACGCGCGCAAGGACATCTTCGCCTGGGCCGTCGCCTGGCTGAGGAACAACGGCGGCCGCAGGGTCCGCAAGCGCTGCGGTGTCGACGACAGCGCCGAGCTTACGGCCCTCAAGGAGCTCGGGTTCACACCGGGTGAGGCGGGCCTGTACCTGACGCGCTCCGTCGACAAGGCGGAGGTGGAAGCCAAGCTCGCGGAGCGAAAGGCCCACGGCACGATCATCAAGTTCGGCGACTGGCGCTAGGGGCGCACCGGGTCTCTCGTCTTCCCGAGGTCCTCTGCTGATTGTCCCCGGCTGGCTCTGGCCTCTGTCCGCTCCTCCTGCCTTGCCAGCCTGCCCTGCGCTCTGGAGAGACTCGCCCCAGGGGCGCACATCGGTACAATCGTCTGGTGGAGCCGCGAGTCCAGTACACGCGCACAGCCGACGGCGTGAACATCGCCTTCTGGACGATCGGCGAGGGCCAGCCGCTGGTCATCATGCCCTCGATGCCGATGAGCCACATCGAGTTCGAGTGGCAGATACCGGAGTGGCGCGCCTTCTATGAGCGCATCGCCGAGCGCCGGCTGGTGGTCCGCTACGACGGCCGCGGCACCGGCCTCTCGGACCGACGCGCGATCAAGTACTCGCTCGAGACGCTCCTGATGGACCTGGATGCGGTCGTCAGCAGGCTCAA
This sequence comes from Dehalococcoidia bacterium, assembly GCA_035574915.1. NCBI lineage: Bacteria > Bacillati > Chloroflexota > Dehalococcoidia > Dehalococcoidia bacterium. Next base: position 1,522 of record DATLYJ010000014.1, read on the forward strand.
CCTCGAGCGCTTCGCCCTGCTCGCCGCCTACCACCCTGGCCCGGCGGCCCTCCACTACGCGGCGCGACACCCCGAAAGGCTCTCCCACCTGCTCCTCTGGTGCACTTACGCCGCGGCAGCGGAGATGTCGTCGCCGGTGGTCACGGCCACGCGGTCCCTGATCCAGCAGGACTGGGAGGTCTACGCCCAGACGGCGGCGCACGTCCTCCTGGGCTGGAACGCGACGCAGCCGGCCCAGAACTTCGCCCGCTTCATCCGCGAAGCAAACACACCTGACGGCGTAATGGCCCTGTTCGACGCGGCCGCGGAGTTCGACGCACGCGATGTGCTCGATCAGGTCAAGACGCCGACCCTCGTCATGCAGCGGCGAGGGATCAGCTGGATGGACATCGAACTGGCGCGCAATCTCGCGGCCCGTATCCCTGACGCGCGGCTAGCCCTGCTCGAAGGGGAGTCCATCGCCCCTTACTGGGGAGACGTCGACTCGGTGGTCAACGCGATCCTCGACTTCCTGGGCGAGGGCAGGGCCGGGCCTCAACGAGCGGCGACGAGCCTCCGAACCATCCTCTTCACCGACATCGAGGGCCACACGGCGATGATGCGCAGTCTTGGCGATGAGCGCGGCCGCCAGATGCTCCGGGACCACGAGCGCATCACGCGCGAGGCCCTGAGGGCGCACGGCGGCAGCGAGATCAAGACCATGGGCGACGGCTTCCTGGCAACCTTCGGTTCGGCGCAGAGGGCGCTGCAGTGCGCCGTCGCGCTCCAGAAGGCCTTCCACGACTACAGCCGCGGCCCGATAAAGCTCCGAGTCCGCGTTGGCCTGAATGCCGGCGAGCCCATTGCCGAAGGAGGCGAGCTCTACGGCACGGCCGTGATCATGGCGTCGCGCTGCGCGGCGCAGGCGAAGGGCGGCGAGATCCTGGCGACAGACGTGGTGCGGCAGCTGGTCAGCGGGCGCGGGTTTGAGTTCGGGGACCGGGGCCTGTTCGACCTAGCCGGCTTCGAGGACCCCGTGCGCCTCTATGAAGTGAAGTGGAGCCCTGAATGAGACTGGCAAAACGCGTCGAGAAGCTGCCACCGTACCTCTTCGCCGAGATCAGCAAGAAGATCGCGGCCAAGAGGGCCGCTGGCGTCGACATCATCTCCTTCGGCATCGGCGACCCGGATATCCCGACACCGCCGCACATCATGCAGGCGATGTACGAGGCCGCCGCCGACCCCGTGAATCACCGCTATCCGGAGTCCGAAGGACTGCCTGAACTGCGCCGAGCGGTCGCCAACTGGTACGAACGCCGCTTTGGCGTCCGCCTCGACCCTGACAGGGAGGTACAGCCTCTCATCGGCTCCAAGGAGGGCATAGCCCACGTGGCGCTCTGCCTGGTGGACCCGGGCGACGTGGCCCTGGTGCCAGACCCCGGCTACCCCGTTTACACCACCGGCACCCTCTTCGCCGGCGGGGATGTGCACTACATGCCCCTGCGGGAGGAGGACGGCTTCCTGCCGGACTTCTCCGCGATCCCGGAGGACATCGCGCGGCGGGCCAAGGTGCTGTGGCTGAACTACCCCAACAACCCGACGGGCGCCGTCGCCGGCCTCGACTTCTTCGAGGAGGCGGTCCGCTTCGCGAAGCGGTACGACATAGCCATCTGTCACGACGGGCCCTACAGCGAGGTCGCCTACGACGGCTACAAGCCCGTTAGCTTCCTTCAGGCCGAGGGAGCGATGGACGTCGGCATCGAGTTCCACTCGCTCTCCAAGAGCTACAACATGACAGGGTGGCGCATCGGAATGGCCGTCGGTAACCACACGCTGATCGACGCCCTCATGCGGGTCAAGAGCAACATTGACTCCGGGATCCCCCAGGCCATCCAGCGCATGGCGATAGCTGCCCTGGAGGGGCCGCAGGACTGCATCGACGAGCACAACGCCATCTACCAGCGCCGGCGAGACAAGGTCGTGGACGCGCTCCGCTCCATCGGCATGCGCGTCGAAGCGCCCAAGGCCAGCCTCTACGTCTGGGCCCGCGTGCCCGAGGGTTACACGTCGGTCGAGTTTGCCGCCCGCATGATCGACGACATTGGCGTCGTCATGACGCAGGGGACGGGCTACGGACGGTACGGCGAGGGCTTCGTCCGCCTCTCACTGACGATCCCGGACGATCAGCTCGAGGAGGGCGTGCGCCGGATCAAGGAGTGGGGCCGCGGCGCCAAGTAGCCGTGGCACATCCGGGCGGCGGCGCCGGTCGACGGCTGTCGCGCACCCATCCCTCTCGCCTTCGCCCCGAAAGCATCGCGTCGTATGCCCGCGAGTCCTTGACTCTGGACGGCGGGGATGAGACCTAGGTCGGGCTGCCTCCGGTAGAATTGAATCGTACGACAGGAGGCCATTTGTCCGAGCGAAGGGACCGCACCGTATCGACGGAGCCGCCACAGGAGCGCGCGTACCTCGTAGCAGTGGACCTGCGAGAGCGGCGCGGAGGGCTGAGCGCCGAGGACTCGCTGGACGAGCTCGCATTGCTTGCGCACACCGCCGGCGCCGAGGTGGTTGGCCGCGCCGTGCAGCGGCTGGAGTCGCCGAACCCGGCCCATTACATCGGGAAGGGCAAGCTCGAAGAGATCATCAGGGCGCGCGCTGAGGCCGGCTACACGATGGTCCTCTTCGATGACGAGCTGAGCCCGTCCCAGCAACGCAATCTCGAGAAGGCGCTATCAGTAAAGGTCCTCGACCGGACGGCGCTGATCATCGACATATTTGCCCGCCGCGCGCAGACGAAGGAGGCTCGTCTTCAGGTCGACCTGGCGCAGAGCCAGTACCTCCTGCCCCGGCTGGCCGGCCAGTGGAGCCACCTGGAACGCCTCGAGGGCCGCATCGGGACCAGGGGGCCCGGGGAGACTCAGCTCGAAACTGACCGCCGCCTTGTCCGCAACCGTATAACCCGCCTGCGCCGTCAAATCGATGAGGTCCGGACGCAGCGGTCGCTGTACCGGCGCCGCCGCGCCAGACAGGGGGTGCCCGTCGTCGCCCTCGTGGGCTACACGAACGCCGGCAAGAGCACCCTGATGCGCGCCCTCTCCGGCGCCGACGTGTTCACGGAAGACCTCCTCTTTGCGACGCTCGACCCCGTGACGCGCCGAATCCGCCTGCCCTCCGGCGAACAGGCGCTCCTCACCGACACGGTCGGCTTCATCCAGAAGCTGCCTACTCAGCTCGTGGCCGCGTTCCGGGCCACCCTCGAGGAGCTTGCCGATGCCGACGTGCTACTGCACGTGGTCGACATAACACACCCGAACGCTGCCGAGCAATTCGAGTCGGTCGAGCAGACGTTGCGCGAGCTCGACCTGGGCGAAAAGCCGCGGATTATCGCTTTCAACAAGGTCGACCTGGTCTCGCCGGGCGGCCCTGGCGGCCCGCCCGAAGATCTGCAGGCGCTCGTAGCCGCGGTGGTCGGGCGCTCGCCCGGCCCGGAAGACGTCTCGGACGCGCTGCTTATCTCAGCCGCGAAGGGGTGGGGCCTCGACGAGGTCGGGGAGCGCATCGAACGCCGGCTTGCGCATGCCCGGGCCCGCCAGCCGGTACATGCCTGATGGAGGGAGCGATGGAGAAGCCGACATATAACGAGCTGACGCCCGTCGAGCGCTACGTGATCGAGTTCAAGGGGACGGAGCCGCCCTTCTCGGGCGAGTACGAGGACCACTTCGAGGAGGGCGTCTACATTTGCCGCCGCTGCAACGCGCCCCTGTACCGCTCCGAAGACAAGTTCGACGCCCGCTGCGGCTGGCCGGCCTTCGACGACGAGATTCCCGGCGCAGTCAAGCGCCTGCCGGACCCCGATGGGGTGCGCACGGAGATAGAGTGCGCCAACTGTGGCGGCCACCTGGGCCACGTCTTCCTGGGCGAGGGCTTCACTCCGAAGCAGACTCGCCACTGCGTGAACTCGCTCTCGATGCGCTTCGTACCGGCGGCAAAGAAGGCCACCTAGCGTTCCGGGGCGCCTTACGCGCGCGTCGCCCACTTGCCTGCTTCGGCGGCGGTCAGGAAGTCCAGCACCAGCCGGTTGAACAGGTCTGGCTCCTCCAGGTTGATGGCGTGTCCGCTCTGGGGCAGGAAGGCTAGCCCGGAGGAGGGAATGTGCCGTTTCATGAACAGCGCCGGCTCCACGCAGGCGGCATCCTCATCGCCGACGAGGATGAGCGCCGGCGCGCGCAGGGCCTGCAACTCCTTCTCCCAGGCGAAGATCGGCGGGCGTGCCGCCTGGACGCCGCGCATGGTGTTGGCGCTTCCCCGCGCCGAGTGACGCATGAGCTGGTCGACGAACTGCTGGTAGCCAAGCGGGTCCTTTCGCTTCAGTTGCAGGCGTGAAGGCCCCAGCGCGTAATCACTCAAGGCGGCCATCCCTTCGGCCTCCAGCCGCCTGGCAAGCGCAAGGCAGCCATCGCGGAATTGCTCCGGGTTCGTGCTGCCGCTTCCCGCAGCCGCGACGATGAGGGCTCGGGCCATCTCCGGGTGACGAATGCCGAAGTGCAGGGCGGTCGCGCCTCCCATCGAGAGGCCGCCGACGTGCGCCTGGTCGACTCCGAGGTGTCGCAGCAGCTGGTAAAGGTCCTCGACTGCTATGTCCTGGCTATAGGCCTCGGGGTCGGCGGGCACTTCCGAAGAGGGATAGCCGCGGGCGTTGTACGTGATCACGCGGTAGCGGCGGGCGAAGAAGTGGACCTGCGGCTCCCAGCTCTCCATCGACCCCGCGAACTCGTGACACCAGACCAGGGGAAAGCCGCTCCCCGCCTCTTCGAAGGCAAGTTCCACGCCATTCACTCGCGCGCTCGGCATCGAGGACTCCTGTCAGAGTTTCCGTCAAGGATAAGCCGGGGAGCGGCGGCGCGCCCAGGCGTCGAAGCGCCGCGGACCTCTGCGGGCACCGGATGGGGATGGGCGCTGATACGTGACCGTAACCACTTCTTAAGCCTTTGCTGCGCGCTTTGACACCACCGGCACGCTGCCCGCCCTAAGGTCAGAGGGGGACAAAGGGGTGAGCCAATGCGTGGAACGGTCAGCAGAGTCATCCTGCAGGGTCGCTTCGGCTTTCTGAATGCCGAGGACGGGCGTGAGTACTACTTCCAGGAGGGCGCGCTGGAAGAAGTGGCCCTCGACGAACTTGCGCCCGGCACGGCGGTCAGCTTCGCGCCGGCCGAGTCGTCGCCGGCGGAGGCGGCGAACCCGACGGCGACTAACGTGCGCCTCGAGCCGAGCGCGGCGGAGGAAGCTCCGGCGCAAAACGACCGCGGTGGCAGCCTGGAGCACGGGCCGCCGCCCGAAGTCGAGGCCCACGAAGTCAACGAGGCGTCCTGGGAGTCGTTTCCGGCTAGCGACCCGCCGGCCCGGCGGCAGATCACCTGACGCCTGGCGCGGCTTCTCCGCGCCGGAGCCGCAGCGCCACCTCGGCTACGCGGCGTCCCAGCGCCCGGGCTTGAGCCCGGTCTTCCTCCGTCACCGAGCCGTGCGCTGTCGCGCCGTAGTAGGATCCGGAGGTTCGCATCGCGTCCGTCCAGGGCAGGCCCACCACCAGCATCCCGTGTGACAGAAGCAGGTGGACGAGCTGAAGCAGGGTCGCCTCGATCCCCGCCGAGCGCGAATACCCGGCGGCAAAGGCCGCGCCTGGTTTGCCGGCAAGTTCGCCCGTCTGCCACAGGTCGCCTGAGTAATCGAACCAGTCCTTGAGCTTGCCGGTCATGCCGCTCCAGTTCGGCGACCCGATTATGACCGCGTCAGTCTCGAGCAGGACTTGCGGCGTCGACTCGTGAATGCGGTGGTACATAGCCTCGGCGCCCGGGACCTCGCGTATGCCGGCGGCCACGGCCTCCGCGAGTTGCTCCGTAAGGCCGCCGCGGGAGTCGAAAAGCACGAGGATGCGGACGGCGTCGGCCACGGCCGGATGTTAACAGGAAGCGCATCAGGGGCGCAGCGCCTTTCGCCTGCCCCGCGCGCCTGACCGCCGATGCCGCCTCTGCTAGACTCGCGAGTGCCACACATGCGGGGCTTTGCGGGAATCGGACCCCTGGTCTGGGAGCGGCTGGTCGCCAACTGGCGCATGCTGGCCGTCCTCGCCTTCGGCATGGT
>DATLYJ010000015.1 GCA_035574915.1 Dehalococcoidia bacterium
ACTGCGGACGGGGCCGCTCCTCTTCGCCTCCCAGTTCTTCGACCCTGAAGCCGCGGCCCGCGAGGCGCGGGAGCATGGACTCTGGACAAGCCCGGCCCTCGGCGAGCGGCTCTGGCCGACAGAAGAACGGCCGGTGCGGCCCCTCATGCCGCTCCGACGCGGCCACCTGGCCGTGCTGATCGCCGCCGGCTTCCTCAACAACATCCTGCTGGAGGCGGATGGCCGCCGCCTGCTGGCCAAGGGCCGCACCTACAAGGAGCTGGTGCCCGTGGAGTCCGGCGACCCGGAGGTGGAGATCGAACGGGAGGTGCTGCGCACCTCGGTAGTCGCGCTGCACCTGCGCACGGGCCGGTTCGAGGTCATCCACCAGGGAGGCTCTACAGATGATCCTGAGGACATAGAGGAGCGGGCGGCGTGAACCTGGCCCGCTTCATCGAGACCTTCCAGGAGACCATCACGCGGGCGGTGCTGCGCACGTACCCGCCGCTCTACACGGCCCGCAACCGTCACCAATGGGGCTTCGACCTGCGCCGGCTGCGCCGCCGGCCCCTCGGCGCCCAGGGCGACGCCATTCGGGCCGTGGCCCTCTCCCTCCAGCGACACCGGGGCACCAACCTGGTGGGCGAGATGGGGACCGGCAAGACCACCATCGCGGCAGCGGCCGCCCACCTGGCCGGCTCTCGACGGGCGCTCGTCCTCTGCCCGCCCCACCTGGTCCGCAAGTGGCAGCGGGAGATCCTGGCCACGGTGCCGGGCGCTGCCGCTGCCATCGTCCGCACGATCACGGACCTCCAGCGCCTGCCCTTACTCGGAGGCCAGCCGCTGTTCGTCGTCCTGTCGCGCGAGCAGGCGAAGCTCTCGTACCGCTGGTCGCCCGCCGTCGTGGAGCGTCTCGCCGTCGCCGGCCGGCGGCTGCTCCGCGGAGAGGACGGCGAGCCCGTCCGCCGCCTCTGCTGCCCGGCCTGCTTCGCCCCGGCTCTCGACAACGAGGGCCTGCCGCTGGAACGCGAGCAGCTCGAGCGCAAGAAGCACCGCTGCCAGGCGTGCCGCGGACCGCTCTGGCAGGCCGACCGGTCGGGACCTCGCCGCTTCCCGCTGGCCGACTACATCGCCCGGCGGATGCCCGGCTTCTTCGACCTGCTCATTGTCGACGAGCAACACGAGTACAAGGCACGGGGCTCGGCCCAGGGGCTGGCGGCCGGCGCCCTCGCCGAGGCCTGCCGCCGCGTCCTTACCCTCACCGGCACCCTCATGGGCGGCTACAGCTCGACGCTCTTCTACCTCCTGTGGCGTTTCTCCCCCGCAGTGCGGGACGAGTTCGCCTACAAGGACGAGCAGCGCTGGGTGGCCCGCTACGGCATCGTCGAGCGGATCACCCGCAAGGCGGACGACGACGCCTACGAGGATGGCCGCGTGAGCCGTCGTCGTGGCTACCGCACGCGCGTCGTGGAGAAGCCCGGCGTGTCCCCGGCCGTCCTCTTCCACCTGATCGGCAACACCGCCTTCCTCCGCCTGGCCGACGTGGCGGCGGGCCTTCCCGAGTACCGGGAAGAGGTGCGGCTGGTCGCGATGGAGGCCGGACACGGCGGACAGGAGGCGTCGCAGTCCGCCTACTACCACCGGCTTGCGGGCAAGCTCCACGCGGCCGTCGTGCAGGCGCTGGCCCAAGGGTCGAAGCGGCTCCTGGCCGCCTACCTCCAGAGCCTGCTGGCATACCCGGACGCCTGCACCAAGGGCGAGACGGTCGTCGACCCCCACACCGATGAGGTACTCGCCGCTGTCCCGCCTCTGCCGGAGGACCGCCTCTGCCCCAAGGAGCAGGCGCTCCTCGACCTCGTGCGGCGGGAGCGGCTGGATGGCCGCCGAGTGCTGGTCTACATCACCCACACGGCCAGCCGCGATATCTCGCCGCGGCTGGAAGCGTTCCTGCGGGCGGCGGGCTTCCGCGTCGCCACCCTCAAGTCCGACACCGTGTCCGCCGATCGGCGCGAGGAGTGGGTCGAGCGCCGCGTGAAAGAAGGGCTGGACGTGCTCGTGGTCCACCCGCGCCTCGTGCAGACCGGGTTGGACCTGGTCGACTTCCCCACCATCGTCTGGTACGAGGTCGAGTACAGCGTCTACACCATGCGGCAGGCCAGCCGACGCTCCTGGCGTATCGGCCAGCGCTTACCGGTCCGGGTGGTCTACTTCGCCTACCGGGGCACGCTCCAGGCGCAGGCGCTGGCCCTCGTTGCGAAGAAGCTCCAGGCCTCCCTGGCCGTCGAGGGCGAGCTGGTGGAGGAAGGCCTGGCGAGCTTCGGCGACGACGGCGACGACCTGCTGATGGCCCTGGCACGCAGCTTAACGGAGCGGGTCGAGGCCAACGAGGACTCGCTGGAGGGCCTCTTCGCCGGGGTACGACAGAAGGAGCAGGAGGTGGAGGCGGCCCTACAGCCCGACGACATGACGCCTGAGGAGCCGCAGCCCGAACCGGAGCCTGCGCGGTTCCTGCTGCCGGAGCGCCGAGACAGCGGCCTCAGCGCCCTGCTTGGTCTGCCCTTAGTTCGGGCCGCGGTCCGACTGACGCCGCCCCCGAACGGCGACCAACCACAAGAGCCTCCAGCGGCGGACGAACCCGCGGTCGAGAAACGCGCCGCTGCTACGGTCTTCGGCAGCGAAAGCCGCGGGGAGGACCCGCCGCCCCCCGAAGGACAGCAGTTGCGGCTGTTCTAAGGGTTCGGCGGGTCGAGAGGAGAGGGGGCCTGTTCCTCGGGAGCTCCCCTCCCGCTTCTTCGCCAACCGCTTCCCGTACGTCATTCCCAATTGGCGCCCTCGCAGGAAAAGCGAGGCGCTTGCAGGGGAGAACACAGAAGAAGCTCAAAGGGGTGGCGCGCCATTGTATCCGAGACGTTGAAGCTCGTTACCATTGGGCGACCGCTTCCTCAACCGCGTTCACGACCTCCGTCCACCGATTCGCTTCCAGAGCACCTGAATCGAAATCAAAGCCGAAAAAGTGGTCGTACGGATAGCAGATGGACCGAGCGCGCTCGATTCCTATCCCTATGCCAGCCGCATGAAGGTACACCATGATGCCGACGAGATTCTCCCCGTGCGCTTTCTTGAGCTGGAGCATGTCATACGAACGGGTTTTGAATTGGTCGGTGACCGCGGAAAGAAACTTGATCTCGATCGCCACATGCTTTCCTCTCGGGCAGCTCAGCAGTATGTCACTCTTGTGGCTGCATCTCGTCCCGTCTGGTAGGGTGTATTCCAGAGAGCCTTCAGCCGCGCACACCCCGCCACCAAGGTCATTCTTGATATTAAACGTGGCGGACGCTCCTTCGCCGCGCATACTATCGGGCTCGCCGATCTGCCTGAACAACAGCGTCAAGAGGTAGTCTCTGATTACATGCTCGGTGTTTTGTCGCCTCATCGCTCCCAATCTTCCGGAGACCCAGTTCAAGGGCCAAGCTAGCCACGAGGCCATCCACTAACGAACCTGCCCTGGCACGCACGATTATACGACGGCAGCTTTCGCTCGGCGGGCATGGCCTGCTAGACCGGGCACCACCCCCAGACCAGACGGCACAGAGCATACGCATCTGCAAGACTACGTCACACCGAGCGCACACCCCCAGCAGGGCGGCGACAATTGGCTCATCACCGAAGAAGCGGTGGTGGACTTCCTGCGCGAGCACCCGTACGACATCGACCTGCGGAAGGTCGATAGCCTCTGGTTCATGCACCTGATCGCCGCCGTACCTCCAGCGCTCGGCCACGAGCCGTCGGCGCGTGGAGCCGGCGTGAGAACCGCCAACAAGAGAAGGAGAGGAGAGACATGCCAGTCAAGACCGGAACCGCGAAACGCCAGCGGCGAGGCGCCCCCTGGACGGAGGAAGAGGACGCGCGCCTGCTAGCCATAGCGGGCCTGCCGCCGAGGGCGGTGGCCGACCTGATGCGACGGAGCTGGCTCGCCTGCCGGCGCCGCCTCGCCTACCTGCG
>DATLYJ010000016.1 GCA_035574915.1 Dehalococcoidia bacterium
TGCGTCTTCAGCACCTGTCGCAGCAGCAGGAAGTAGCCCTGAGCGTCCTCCTGCTCCCGGAAGAGGGCCGCGACGACCTTGCCAGTGGCGTCATCGATGGCGGCCAAGAGGGTGCAGGCAGGGTGGTCGAGGCCGAACCAGGGGTGGGGGCTGCCGTCAACCTGGAGCAGGATGCCTTCCTGGGGCCGGCGGTCGCGGCGCTGGCGATGCTTAGGAGGCCGGTGGGTACGCTTGGGCTTTTGGCCCGCCTGCGGCGCAGACGCTGGACGCTAGCGCGGCTAAGGGCGATGCCCTCGTCGCGGATGAGCAGGTCCTGGAAGTGGCTGTCGTTGCAGGCGGCGTAGCGGCCAGCACCCAGCTCCACCACTCTGGCGCGTACCTCATCACTGATGCGATGGGGCGACGGCTGGCCGCGGTTGCCGTGCATGAAAGCCCTAGCGCCTCTCTCCGCGAAGCCTCTGCGCAAGCGCCGGACCTGTCGCTCCGACAGCTTCAGCGTCCGGGCGGCCTCCGCCGCCGACCACCTCCCTGCTGCTACTTCAGCGATCACTCGCAAGCGTGTCTGCTCCTTCTGGCTCAAGATGACCGGGTCCTCTCTCATGAAAGGACAGAATCATCGCTAGCGTCTCAACGGACAAATCTACTGAGCAGAACCAGCGGACAGATTCTCGGAGCAACGACACCTTAATGCGCTTCTGATAGACGGGTCTGATGCGTCTCCCTATAATGTCTGGGGTCTCCCGCCTGAGGCGGGGGAAGGAATCTCTATGGCCTTCAACCCGATCAGCGCCTTCCTGGGCCTGTTTTCACACGACATAGGCATAGACCTGGGCACGGCCAACACCCTGGTGATGGTCAAGGGCCGCGGCATCGTAATCGACGAGCCGTCGGTGGTGGCGATCGACCGCATCTCCAAGAAGGTGCTGGCTATCGGCGCCGAGGCGAAGCGCATGGTTGGGCGGACGCCGGCGAACATCGTTGCCGTGCGGCCGCTCAAGGACGGGGTGATCTCGGACTTCCACGTGACGGAGCGGATGCTGCACTACTTCATCCGGGCCGTCCATGAGCGCTTCGGTTTCGGTGTCCCCCGCCCCCGGGTCGTCATCGGCATACCGTCCGGCGTGACGGAGGTCGAGAAGCGGGCGGTCCACGACGCGGCGCTCAACGCCGGGGCGCGCGAGTGCTACCTGATCGAGGAGCCGATGGCGGCGGCGATCGGCGCCGGGCTTCCGATACTGGACCCTTCGGGCTGCATGATCGTCGACATCGGCGGTGGCACCACGGAGGTGGCGGTGATAGCGCTCGGCGGCACCGTGGTGTGGCACTCGAGCCGGATCGCCGGCGACGAGATGGACCAGGAGATCATCGCCTACGCGCGCCAGGTGCACAACATGATCATCGGCGAGCGTTCGGCGGAGGAGATCAAGATCCAGGCCGGCTCCGCCTTTCCCCTCGACGAAGAGGAGACGACGGAGATACGCGGCCGTGACCTCGCGACCGGGCTCCCGAAGCAGGTCGAGGTGAGCACGGTCGAAATCCGGGACGCGCTCTCCGGGCCCGTGAGCGCGATCGTCGACGTCGTGCGGGCCGCGATCGAGATCACGCCGCCGGAGCTGGTAGCGGACCTGATGTACAAGGGGATATGCCTGGCGGGCGGCGGCGCGTTGCTCCGCGGCCTGGACCGGCGGCTGCAGCAGGAGACTCGCTTCCCCGTGTATGTTGCCGAGGACCCGCTGACCTGCGTGGTGCGGGGTTGCGGCGAGGTGCTGGAGGAGGCAAGGATCCTCGCCAAGGTCCAGGCGTCGCTCGCTGCGCGAAAGCCGCCGCGATAGCGCCAGCCACGCTCTGCCCGGCGGCAGCCGCGCCGGCCGGCCTCGTTTCATCGAGACAGAGAAAGGAGCGCCCCACCATGACAAGCTCCTCACTCCCTGAACCTGAGCCGACCGCCGAAGCCAGGGGCCACGGGCTGCAGTCACCGGCCTTATGACCGCCCGCACCAGCCTCTGGTTTGCCAGCATGATGGCCACGGGCCTCTTGCTGATCGCTATGTCCACCGTCGGGGTGCTGCGCCCCATCGAGAACGTCTCGTACAAGGTGCTGGCGCCAGTGGAGGGCGTCCTGCGGGCCATCGCGCGGCCAATCGCGAACACGGTCACTAACTACAACGACATCCGCGACCTCACGCGGGAGAACGAGGCCCTGCGCACCGAGAACGAGCGCCTCAACGCCGTCATCGCCCGGCTGCAGGAAGAGGCAACGCAACGAGAGGCGTTGGAACGCCTGGTGGAAGTGAAGCAGGGCCTGTCCGAACACACATTCCTGGGGGCGACCGTAATTGCCCGCGACCCGACGAACCTGCGGCAGATGATCGCCATCGACCGCGGGCGCGACGACGGCATCAAGGTGGGGATGCCGGTGATCACCGAAGGCAGCGCGCTGGTCGGCACCATCTCCAAGGTGGAGAGCGACCACGCCTGGGTCACGCTGGTCACGGACGTGAACAGCGCCGTGAGCAGCCGCACCCTGGAGTCGCGCGCGGACGGCGTTGTCTCCGGCGGCTACGACCGGCGCCTGTCGATGGAGTTCGTGACCCAAGACGCGCCGGTAAAGGAGGGTGACACCGTCGTGACCTCGGGCCTGGGCGGGAGCTATCCGCGCGGCCTCGTGATCGGGCGCGTGACGGGCATCGCCGGCAGCAGGCAGGAGGTGTTCCGTAAGGTAACGGTCGAACCGCTGGCGAGCCTCGCGCGGATCGAGACCGTGCTGGTGATGACCAGCTTCGTGCCCGTGAGGCTTGCCGCGCCGTGAGCTACTACATCGGCATCCCCCTCGTGATCACGGTCGCGCTTTCCGAGGTGGCGTTCCTGCCTTACTTCAGGGTCTTCGGCCTCCAGCCGAACCTGCTCCTGGTGGTGCTCCTGGCCTGGCTCATGGTACGGGGCCAGGAGGAAGCCCTGTACCTGATCCCTACCGGCGCCATCGTCCTGGGCCTCGTCGACGGCGCGCCGCTGGGCGTCGCCCTCCTGGCCCTGGCGCCGCTGGCGATCCTGCACGACCTTCGCGGCTCCCATCTCAGCGAGGGGCAGTTCCTGAACGCCGTCGTCTTCACGATTGCCGCCACGGTCGTTTACCAGACCGCTTACCTGGTGGCGTTTGGGGCGGCGGGCGAAGGAGGAAACATCCTGGTGGCGGTCACCCGGGTCGTGGTGCCTGTCGCGCTCCTGAACGTGGCCGTAATGCTGCCGGTGTACTGGGCTACGTGGGTCTGTAGTCCTGATGTGCGCCGCACCATGTTTGCGTGAAGCCATGACGGTAGCGCGGAGATCCGGGAGCAGAGAGGAAAGGGTACGGGGCCGCTGTCCGGCGCCTCTGCGCGCCTCCGCGCCCCGGGCAGCGTCCACGGCCACAGGCCTTCATTTCGTGACAAGGGGGCTCTGAGTGGGCTACAGCACGGGCCGAAAGCCGTGGCGCTCCGATCCGCCCCGCGAGCTCACGGACGAAGCGGAAGCGGCGAAGCGGAAGGTCTTCTACCTCGGCCTGGTAGTGCTGGCGGTCTTCGGCGTCCTCACCGTACAGCTGGCGCGCCTGCAACTCATTTCCGGCGAGAAGTACGCCCTGCGCGCGGAAAACAACCGCCTGCGCCAGGTGTCGATCACGCCGCCCCGCGGCCTGATCTACGACCGTCATGGCGTACCCCTGGTCGAGAACCGGGCGAGCTTCTCGGCGGCGATCGTGGCCGCCGACCTTCCGCCGGAGCAGGAGACCGCGATCACGGTGACCCTCCAGGAGCTTCTCGGGGTGCCCGCGGGAGAAATCGCCGCGCGCGTCCAGGAGCGGCGCCGCTCGAATGACCCCTTCAGCCCCGTGGCGATCAAGGAGAACCTCAGCCAGGAGACGGCCTTCCGGTTGCGGGAACGCCTGCCGGAACTGCCGGGAGTCCGGGTCATCGTCGAGCCGCGGCGGGAGTACATCAACGGTCCTCTCTTGTCGCATGTCATCGGGTTCCTCGGGCCGATCGACGATACGGAGTACGCGGCCCTGAGGTCGCGTGGCTATCAACTCAACGACGACATCGGCAAGACCGGCGTCGAGTACACGTACGAGAGCGCGCTACGCGGTATCCCGGGCGTGAAAGTCGTGGAGGCCGACGCCTCCGGGCGCGAAGTGCGCACGATCCTCGAACAGCCAGCGACTCCGGGCGCGAGCATCGTCCTCTCGCTGGACCTGGACCTGCAGCAGAAGGTCACCGAGTTCGTCCAGGCCGGGATGGGACGCTCGCGCAATGCCGCCGCCGTGGTAATGGACGTACGCACCGGCGAGATACTGGCCCTCGTCTCGCTCCCCACTTACGACAACAACGTCTTCGCGCGCGGCGTCGACCAGCGGGAGATCGAGCGGCTGCTCACCGACCCCGGCAAGCCGCTGGTGAACCATGCGATCGCGGAGATGTATCCGCCAGGGTCGACCTTCAAGCAGATCACCGGCATAGCGGCGCTCCAGGAAGGCATCGCGAACGCCAGTACGCGCATCACCAGCCTGGGCTCGATCCAGGTGCGGAACCAGTACAACCCCAGCATCTCCTACACATTCAAGGACTGGGCGGCGCTGGGCACGATGGACTTTTACCGCGGCGTCGCCATGTCGTCTGACGTGTACTTCTACTACCTGGCCGGCGGCTACGTGGACTTCAACTCCGGCCGCGATGTCTTCCAGGGGCTTGGCGCGGCGCGGCTGGCCTCGTGGGCGCGCAAGTTCGGCCTGGGCGCGGCGACGGGCATCGACCTCCCGGGCGAGTCCGAGGGCCTTGTCCCTGACCCGGCCTGGAAGGAGAGGGCGCTCGGCGAGGTCTGGACGGTGGGCGACACCTACAACATGGGGATCGGCCAGGGCTACGTGGCCACGACGCCGTTGCAGATGCTGCTGGTGACTGCGGCCATCGCCAACGGCGGCGACGTGCTCGTGCCGCACGTCGTGCGCGAGATCCGGGACGCGGCGGGCGGAGTCATAGTCCCGCCGTGGCGACGCGTGAAGAACAACCTCAACGTCGACCCGCGAAACATAAACATCATGCGCGAGGCCATGCGACAGGCGGTCGACACCGGGACGGCGACGACGGCGAAAGTGCGCAGCGTGGCGGTTGCCGGCAAGACGGGGACGGCAGAGTTCGGCGAGCGGCGGCCCGATGGCTCCTACCTGGAGCACGGCTGGTTCACGGGCTTCGCACCCTACGACAACCCGGAGATCGCGGTGGTGGTGTTCCTGGAGCAGGGCGGTGGCGCGCTCACCGCCGCCCCGGTCGCCGCCAAGATCTTCGACTACTACTTCCAGCGCAAGAACCTCGCCGAGGCCCGCTAAATGCGCAAGCGCGATACCGGCAACTTCGACCTCGTCCTCTTCGGCCTAGCCCTGGCCTTGACTGCCTACGGGCTCGTCCTGATCTACAGCGGCAGCCTAACCTCGTCCGGGGGCGTGCGGGAGTCGCTTAGCGGGCCGGTAGGGCGCCAGCTTGTCTTCGCGGCGATCGGGATCGGCGCGTTCCTGGCGGTCTCGCAGGTCGACTATCGCTTCCTCGCCCAGGGGTCGCTCGGGATGTACGTCGGGCTGATCGCGGCGCTCACGTTCGTGCTGGTGTTCGGGGCGCAGGCGTTCGGGTCGCGGCGCTGGATCGACATTGGCGGCACCCACGTCCAGCCCTCTGAGATCGGCAAGATCGTCGTCATCCTGACTCTGGCCAAGTACCTCTCGGACCAGGGCGAGCGCGTCAAGGAGCTGCGCGTCTTCCTGACGTCGCTTGCCATCGCGGCGCTGCCGGCGCTGCTGGTCTTTGCCGAACCGGACCTTGGCTCGGCGGTGATCTTCCTCCTCATCTGGCTGGGCATGGTGGTGATGGCCGGTTGCGACATGCGCCACATCATGGGGGCGATGGGCATGGTCATCGCCATGCTGCCCTTCGCGCTCATCGCCGTGGTCACCGACTATCAGCGCGAACGCGTCAGCCTCTTCCTGGACCCGAGCCAGGACCCGCTCGGCTCCGGTTTCAACATCTTGCAGGCGGAGATTTCGATTGGGTCGGGCGGTCTCCTCGGCAAAGGGCTGACGCAGGGCACTCAGACGCAGCTCGATTACCTGCGCACGCAGACGACGGACTACATCTTCAGCGTGCTGGGCGAGGAGCTTGGCTTCGTCGGCGCGATGCTCTTGTTCGCGCTTTTCATCCTGCTCCTCTGGCGCGGACTGCGCGCCGCGGCGCTCTGCCGGGACGACTTCGGGCGCTCGATCGCCGTCGGGGTCGTGATCTTCATCCTCTTCCAGGCGTTCATCAACATCGGCGTGAACATCCGCCTGTTCCCGGTCACGGGAATTCCGCTGCCCTTCATCAGCCAGGGCGGAAGCTCTTTGGTCACCGTGTTCATAGCAATCGGATTGCTCGAGAGCGTGCTCATCCGGCACCGGCAGATGTCGCCCTATGGCCTCACCTGAGGCCAGGGCCGGAGCGATCGTCCGGCCAGCCGCGCGCGTACTGCTGCTTGACCCGCTCGGGCGCGTCCTCCTGCTGCGTGTCGAAAGACCCTACGGCCTGCCGTACGCCGCCTGGCTCACGCCCGGTGGCGGCCTGGAGCCGGGCGAATCCCATGAGGAAGCGGCCCTCCGCGAGCTCCGCGAGGAGACGGGGATCACCGGAGTCGAGCTGGGGCCCTGGGTCTGGGAGCGACGCTTCCACTTCAGCCGCGGTGTCGTCTACTGCAACCTGGAGCGCTACTACGTCGCCCGGATCGCCTTCGAGCCGCGCGTCCAGACCCAGGGTGACGATGGGGAGGGGCCGCCCGGGCACCGCTGGTGGGGAGTCAGGGAGCTGGCCAGCCTCCGCGAGCCGCTGCTACCGCCGCGCCTTCCGGAGTTCCTGCCGGAGATCATCGCGGGGCACTATCCGGCAAGAGTGCTGGACATAACCGAGGAAGGCGAATTGCAGACCTGCTGAACGCCCCCCTGCGGGCGTCCGATAATGGAGACGATGACGCCGCTCCTCTTTTTCCTGGCCGGTATACCGGCCGCCCTGGTGCTAAACCACGGCATCGCCGTGTTGGGCCGCGAGCAGGACCCCGCAGAAGACGGGCTGGAGGCGAATGAGCCGGGGCCAGGCCCCGTGGTGCGCAAGCTGCCCTGGCAGGTACAGCCCTGGCGCGACCGGGTGCGAGTGCTGGTCGTCGCTGCCGCGCCCTTCCTCATGGCGGGCGCGGGGTGGCGCTTCGAGCCGCTTGAGGCGGTGGCAGTCTCGGCGCTGATCCTGGCGCTGCTCCTCTGCACGGGCACAGACTTGATCGAGTACCGCGTGCCGAATGTCGTGACCTACCCGGGCATCGTGCTGGCGCTGGCGGCCGCGGCCTTGTTTCCGGATGGCGACCCCGTCAACGCCCTCGTCGCGGGCGTCGTGGGCGGCCTGATATTCCTCGTGCTTGCGATCGTTACGCGGGGCGGCCTGGGCCTCGGGGACGTGAAGCTCGCGGTGCTGATCGGCGTCGCCCTGGGCTTCCCAGCGAGCTACCAGGCGCTCGTCATCGGCGTCCTCACCGGCGGCGTGGTCATCCTGGCGCTGTTCCTGGCCGGCATCGTGTCGCGCAAGCAGGCCGTGCCCTACGCGCCATTCCTGGCGCTTGCGGCGGTCGGGATAGTGCTCACGCAGGGCGCCGTGTTCGCGCCGTTGTAGCGGCGCCGGGAGTGGGGCGTCAGAGCAGGGTCTCGGACACTCACGGCATGCTCTGCCCTCGACCCTCTCCGTCGCCTTGCCCGTAGCTTGACACCTTCCCTTACCATATACAGCGACCCTCGCCTTAGCCTGCACTGCTAGACAGGACCTACGGATGCCCGGCGCCCTGCAAGGCCTTCGCGTGCTCGACCTCACGAACGAGCGGGGCGTGTACTGCACCAAGGTCCTGGCAGACCTCGGCGCCGACGTCATACGCATCGAGCACCCGAAGGGCGGCGGGATCCGCGACTTCCCGCCCTACTACCATGGCGAGCGCGACGCGAACCGGAGCCTCTACTTCTGGCACTACAACACGAGCAAGCGGTCGGTCACGCTCGACATAACCAAGCCCCGGGCGCGGGAAGCCTTTCTGAAGCTCGTGGACGGCGCCGACGTGCTCGTCGAGAGCTTCGACCCCGGCTACATGGCGTCCCTCGGCCTCGGCTACGCTGACCTTGCGCTGCGCAACCCGAAGCTCATTTACACCTCGATCACGCCGTTCGGGCAGGACGGGCCGCTGGCCAAGAACCCGGCCAATGACATCGTCCTCTGCGCCCTGGGCGGCATGATGAACGTGAACGGTGACCCGGACTTGCCGCCGCTGGCCGCGTTCGGAGAGCAGTCCTATCACGTGGCGTCGAACTACGGCGTGGTGAGCACGCTCGCGGCGAACCAGTACCGGCGGCGCAGCGGCAGGGGCCAGCACATCGACGTCTCGACGGAGG
This sequence comes from Dehalococcoidia bacterium, assembly GCA_035574915.1. Taxonomy (NCBI): domain Bacteria; kingdom Bacillati; phylum Chloroflexota; class Dehalococcoidia; species Dehalococcoidia bacterium. The sequence goes on from DATLYJ010000016.1 coordinate 8,470, forward strand.
CCTGCATCGCCGGCTTCATCGAGCACGTCGGCTACTTCTACTGGTACAACGACATGATCGCGATGCGGCAGGGGAGCCTGCACTGGAGCCTGGCCTTCGCTGTCGTGCGCTGCAAGGACGGCTACAGCATGGTGAGCATCGCCCACAATTGGGAGGACCATCTGGCGTGGATGCTCTCTGACGGCTTCGGCGAAGAGCTTGCCGGCCAGCCGGCCCGGCCCACGCAGATACCCGACTACGCGACGCGCCGCGCGAATGCGCAGCGCCGCACCGCGATCGTCGAGCAGTGGGCGGCGACCAAGAGCGTCGACGACTTCGCGCGGGAGGGGCAGGAGAGGCGGTTACCGTTCGGCAAGGTCCTGAACGTCGACGAAGTCTTCGTGAACCCGCAGCTTCGGACCCGGGGGTTCTTCGTGGATGTTCAGCATCCTGAGCTGGGCGAGACCGTCACCTATCCAGGCGCCCCGTTCGTGATGCACGCGAGCCCCTACGCCATCCATCGTCGCCCGCCGCTACTGGGCGAGCACACCCATGAGGTGCTCGCCGGCGAACTCGGCATGTCGGAGGCCGAGCTGGCGCAGCTCGAGCAGGAGGACGTGATTTGACCGACCGAGCGCTGGAGGGCGTCCGCATCCTCGACTTCACGTGGGTGGTCGCGGGGCCGTTCGCGACGCGCATGCTCGCCGACCTCGGGGCCGAGGTCATCAAGGTGCAGTCGGCTGCGACCTCGCGGGGCGCGGACTCGAACGGGGCGGCGGCGTTCAGCACCTTCAACCGCAACAAGTACGGGATCGTGCTCAACATGCGGCAACCGAAGGCCGTCGAGCTGGCGAGGCGGCTGGCCGCTTTGTCCGACGTGGTGGTCGACAACTTCAGCGCGCGGGTGATGAAGAACTGGGGCATGGACTACGAGAGCCTGAAGGCGGTGAAGCCGGACATCATCTGCGTCTCCATGTCCGGACCAGGCCACAGCGGCCCCTGGCGCGACTACGTGAGCTACGGCCCCACGCTGCAGGCGCTCTCGGGGATGACCTACCTCATGGGCTTCCCCGGGCGGGCGCCGCAGGGGTTTGGCTACTCTTACGCCGACCACGCCGGCGGCGTGACGGGGGCGATCGCGGTGCTGGCGGCGCTGGAGCACCGCGCGAACACGGGCGAGGGACAGTGGGTGGACCTGGGGCAGCTGGAGGCGATGACGGCGCTCATCGGGCCGGCATTCCTCGACTACGCCGTCAACGGCACGGTGCCCCAGCCGAAAGGCAACCTCCTCCAATCGCGGCCCTGCGGCCCCTATGGCGCCTATCGCTGCAAGGACGACGAGTCCGGCAGGCTCCCGGCGGTCGACCGCTGGATCGCCATCGGCGTCACGAACGACGACGAGTGGCGGGCCTTCGTGAAGGCCATTGGCTCGCCGGCGTGGACGCAGGACGCGAGGTTCGCGACGCAGGAAGGCCGCTACAAGCACGCCGAGGAGCTCGACCGCCTGGTCGAGACGTGGACGCGCGACAAAGAGCCCTACGAGGCCATGGAAGCCCTAACCCGCGCTGGCGTCCCGGCCGGGGTCGTCCAGAACGCCTATGACCTCGTACACAACGACCCGCAGCTCAAGCACCTGGACTTCTGGTGGGTGGCAGAGCGCACGAACATGGCGCCGAACCACTTCGACGCCTACCCGGCGCGCCTCTCGGAAACGCCGGCGACGCTCTGGGGCCCTGCGCCCTGGCTGGGCGAGCACAACGAGAAGGTGTTCGGCGAACTCCTCGGCCTCAGCGCCGAGGAGATAAAGCGGCTACAGGAGGAAGAGGTCATCTGGTGACCGCAGCGATCGAGTATCGGCGAAAGCCCGCGATCTCCAATGCCGAGCTGGATGACCTCTATGCTGCCGCCTGGCCGGCCCATCAGCGGGGGCAGGAGCTGCAGCCGGTGCTCCAGCGCTCCCTGACCTGGATTGGCGCCTACGCCGGCGCCCGCCTCGTGGGATTCGTCTACGGCGCCTGGGACGGCGCACAGCACGCCTTCCTGCTCGACACGACGGTCCATCCAGACTATCGGCATCTCGGCGTGGGCACGCGGCTGGTGCGTGAGCTGGCGGCCGCGGCGATCGAAGCGGAGCCCCGGCTCGAATGGCTGCACGTGGACAGCGATGAGGCGCTGATGGAGTCCTTCTATCTGCCGGCCGGCTTCCGGCCGACCGCCGCCGGGCTCATGAGCGCAGAAGACATGCGCGGCATCGGGGAGGCGCTGCGGCCGTGACCGCTGACGCCTCGGCGCCCAGGGCTCGCTTCCCAGCGGTGCCGCCGCCAGCGTCGAAGTACTACCCGCCGCTGCGCGACCTGTGCCTGTCGATGCCTGGCGCCTGGGAGGACTATCCCTGGGGCGAGACGGTATTCAAGGGCCCGAACAACAAGATCTTCGCCAGTTTCTACCAACGCGAGGATGGCGCGCTGGGCGTCGGCATGCGAGTCTCTCTTGCCGAGCAGGGCGCGGTGACTCAGATCCCCGGCATTTCCGTGGCCGCCTACTCCGGCAAGTACGGCGGCATCACCGCCATCGTCAGTGACGAGGCCTCGTACGAGCTGGTACGCGACCTCATACTGATCAGCTACCATCACGTGAACCCGCGGAAGAAGGCGCGGGCAAGGAGAGGCTGATGCGGATCAAGGCCGGTGACTTGCACCTGAATTACGAGATTTACGGCGAGAGCGGCGACTGGCTGGTGATGTGCCACGGCCTGGGCGCCGGCCTGCGCTCGCTGCGCAATGCGGCCGAGAGGCTGTCGGACAAGTTCCGGGTCCTCATCTGGGACAACCGGGGCATCGGCGAGTCCGACACGGCGCCGCCAGGGAGCGACTACAGCATAAAGACCCATGCTCGCGACCTAGCGAACCTCATGGACGCCCTCGGCATCGAAAAGGCCATCGTCCACGGCGTCTCCTGGGGCGGCGTCCTCGGCCTTCGCTTCGTCATCGATTATCCGGAGAAGGTGCGCGCCTTCATCTGCGACTCCTCCTCTGCCGAGGTCAACGAACGGGCGGCGCAGAACTGGATCGCCCGCGGCGAGGCCTATGTCCGCGAAGGCCCGGCCGGCATCCGAAACGCCCCCGGCGGCCTCAACGATGGCAACAGACAGGCGCCTTCAGCGCAGCCGGCGCCCTCACTGGCCCAGGCCAGCGGCGGTCCCCAGGCAGACCCGACGGCTTATCTGGAGACCTGCAAAGCCGTCGCCTCGCTCTACGAGCACCCCATGAACCAGGACCTGCCCGGCATCCGCGTGCCGATGCTGGCGATCGTTGGGGAGGACGACCAGACCGCGGGCGTTGGCGGGACGGTGAAGATCGCGCGCGCGGTGCCGGACTGCAAGCTCGTGATCGTGCCGGCCACGGGTCACGGCGTCTACAGCCAGAACTTCGAGGTGTTCCGCAAGGAGCTCGAGGAGTTAGCGGCGCGGGTGGCCGTCGCCTGAGCCCAATCCGGCGCCGCCCGCGCTGCCTGGAAAAATCGCAGCCAGGTGCCCGGATGCATGGCCGGCTAACGGCTGCATGATCCTACAATAGGAATCCGTGGACCCGCCGCGCATTCAGTATGCCCGCACCAAGGACGGCGTCAGCATCGCCTACTACTCCTCGGGGACGGGTTTCCCGCTCGTCGTCATGCCCTCGCTCCCGGTCAGCCATATCGAGCAGGAGCTGGGCATCCCGGAGTGGAGGGCATGGTACGAGAAGCTGGGACGCGGCCGGCGCGTCATTCGCTACGACGCGCGCGGCACCGGACTGTCCGACCGCGGTCGCATCGAGCGCGACGTGGACGCCATGGTGGCGGACCTCGAAGCGGTGGTCGACCGCCTTGGCCTTGAGCGCTTTGGCCTCCTCTCGATCTTCTACGCCGTGCCGCCGGCGATCGCCTATGCCGCGCGCCATCCGGAGAGGCTTTCCCATCTGCTCCTGTTCTGTGGCTTCGCCCGCTTCGCCGACCTGCGGTCGCCCCAGTTGGCGGCGGTGCGCAGCCTCCTCGACCGGGACTGGGAGCTTTACACGGAGACGGCCGCGCACCTGGTCCTGGGCTGGTCGCTAGGCGAGCCGTCGCGGCGGTTCGCCAGGTTCATTCGCGAAAGCGTCTCGCCTGAAGCGATGGCAGCGATCTACGCCGCGGGCTACGACGTCACGGACCTGCTGGCCGGGGTGCAGGCGCCGACTCTGGTGCAGCACCGCAGGGAAATAAGCTGGCTGCCCCTGGACCTTGGACGGCGGCTGGCGGCCGCGATCCCGGACGCACGCCTTGAGGTGCTCGAGGGCAGTTCCATCGCGCACTACCTCGGCGACAGCGACGCGATGCTGCGCGGCATCGACTCCTTCCTCGGCGACCGCGGCGAAGAGCGGCCGCTGGACTCGGTCGGAGGCCTGCAGACCATAGTCTTTACGGACCTGCGCAACCACGCCGAGATCCTGCGGCGCCTGGGCGATGAGCGCGGGAGCCAGGTGCTTCGTGAGCACGAGCGCATCACGCGCGAATCACTGCGTGCCCACGGTGGCCGTGAGGTCAAGTCGCTGGGGGACGGGTTCATGGCCTCGTTCTCCTCGGCGCAAAGGGCCCTGGAGTGCGCGATCGACATCCAGCGGCAGTTCGACGCTTGGAACCGCGAGCACGAGGAAGCGCTCCTCGTGCGCATTGGCGTCAACGCTGGCGAACCGATCGCGGAAGACGACGACCTCTTCGGCGAGTCCGTGATCGCGGCCTCGCGTATCGCTTCGAGGGCGGCGGGCGGCGAGATCCTGGTCTCGAACGTCGTGCGGGAACTCGTCGCGGGCAAGGGCTTCGCGTTCGCGAGCCGGGGCGAGGAAGTGCTGCGCGGCTTCGACGACCCGGGGCGCATCTGGGAGCTGAACTGGCATCAGTAGGCCCCCCACACGGCCGGCGCAGGGCTGACGACGAGGGACGACGACCGCGCCCGCGCCGCGCGGCTGGGGGCTCGCCCGGGCGCGAATCCCGTAAGATCGCCTCGTGGACCCGCCAACCGTCCGATACGCGCGCTCCTCCGATGGCCGCGCGCTGGCCTGGGTGATGCTGGGCACAGGGCCGCCGAACGTGTATGTCAGCCCCGTGCCCTGGAGCCACGTCACGGCGTTCTGGCGCATACCCGGCTATCCTCAGATGTACGAGGCCGTCGCGGCCCGCCGCACGCTCGTCATGTACGACGCGCGCGGCACCGGCCTCTCCGACCGCGACCCGGACTTCGGCCTGGAGGCGCGGCTGCGCGACCTGGAAGCGGTCATCGACGCGGCGGGGTTCGATACCGTCGACCTGGCCGGGGCCGCGATAGAGGCCGGTGTGGCCTGCGCCTTTGCCGTACGCCACCCGGCGCGCGTCCGGCGCCTCGTGCTGCTCGACCCGGTAGCCCGCGGCAGCGATTACATGCAGCAGCCGGCGATCCGCGCGCTCTCGAGTTACCGCGAGATGCTAGACGAAGACTGGCTGGGGTACCTGGCGACGCTCAGCGCCAGGATCGTCGGCTTCGAACACACGGACCGAGCGCGGGCGCTGGCCGGCGTCATGGCCGAGGCCAGCTCGCCGGAGGCGATCCGGGTGCACGTGCGGACCCTGCCGGAGTTCGACGTTTCGGACTGCCTGGCCCAGGTGTCCTGCCCCACGCTCATACTCTGCTTCCCGCAACAGACTGCCTCCTTTCCACACCTGTCACGCGAGTTTGCGGACAAGGTACCGGGCGCCCGGGTAGCTACGCTGGACGTGCCCCACCGCTTCCCGCTGCAGCCCAGGGCGATAGAGGTGATGGAGGCCTTCCTCTCGGAGACAGACCCTTAGTCTTCATCGGGGTCAGGGCGGCCGAGCCCCCGGCCGGTCGAGGCCCAGCGCCCTCCTCGGCGCGCGGGTCTGGGTCCGCAACGTGCGCAGGGGCCTGCCGTGCCGCCGCGGGCGCCAGCGCGACGGCGATCTGTGAGCCGCGCGAAGTTGGCTTGGCCTGGACGCCCCACTGCGCCAGTACGCAGCCCTCCGTGTCCGGCATAGCAGCGTCTTATCCAGAAATGGCCTCATCACAGGGCCGGCAGCGCCGATACCTAATATGCGACCCATGGACTTTGAAGCGTCTCCCGCCATGGAACCGCGCGAGGGCCTTGCCCGGTTGCTGGACCGGCGCTACATGGTACTGCCCGCAGCGGCCGCGGCAGCGCTTGGCCTGAGCGCCTACGGCGCGGCCCTGATCCTCGGTGCCGCTGCGGCGCCGCTGGCAGCGGTCGCCGGCATCGCTGCCGGCGCTGGTTGGAGCTGGACCCGTGCGCACCAGCATCGTCACGACGGCTCGCGGGCCAGCCTCGCCAGGGCCCTGGAGCGCCAGGTCGACAACGGCCGCAAGATATCGATCCAGGACCGCGCGACCGGGCTCCTCCAGAAGTGGTACTTCGATCTCCGCGTCGCTGAGGAGGTGAGCCGCTGCAAGCGCTACGGTACGCCCATGGCGCTGCTCAGGCTGAGCGCCGGGTCCGGCGCCGAGGAGGACACCTGGGGGACGGAGACCGAGTGGCGGCTGGCCCAGGAGCTTGCCCACCACCTGAGGGCAGTCGACATCGCGACGCGGGCCGGGCCTCTGGAGTTCCTCGTCTGCCTGCCGCACACGGACCTGCGCGGCGTCCAGGCCGCGGCCAGGCGCCTCCTGGCCAGCCTCGAGAGCTGGTCTCCCGGCGTCAGTTACGCGACTTATCCCGAGGACGGCGACGAGTCCGAAGCGCTGATGCAAGCAGCCCTCGGCCGCCAGTCCCCGCCCGAGGGAGGACCGCCTCCGCACGAAGACGATGCCGCCCCGGCCAGCTACGACGAGGTCCTTGCGGCGCTGGCGGAGGGGGAGACAGCCGCCGTTGCGGTCGAAGCTCCTGACACGGCCCGGCTCGTGAAGCAGCGGCTGCGGCATGCTGGCAGACGCCTCGGCCTCAGGGTGAGGGTCTGGGAAGAAGACGGGCGCGTCCTCGTCCGCCGCGAGACAGCCGCCGACTCCGGGCGCTCGACCAACGCTGCCTGAGCCAGCTGTAACGCTATCGCGCCAGCGACGTTTCCTCTGTTGAAGGAACGCCCGAAGGTCAGGGACTGGACCAGCAGGCCGCGACGCACTGGCCGGCGCCCAAATCCCACGCCCGGGCTCCGCTCAGTGCTCAGCCCGATGCCGGCCTGCCAGGAATGGCAGGCCTCTTTGCGTCAGGGCTGCTTCCCACAGCGGAAGCCGGCCGCGGGGAGACAGGCAAGGTTAGTGATGACAGGGAAGAGTAGGGAAGCTGGTCAGAAGCCACTTTCGTGTCCGTACTGCGGGCTGGACTTGATGGTTACGAGGCCCGTAACCCACGGCCCCGGCGCGCCCAGCCGTCCGCTGGGCCAGCTTTACCAGCGCCCGCGGCTGGTATTGCCGACGCAGACCCAGACGCTGCCCCCCGCCGCGGCCTGAGCGCACCCTAAGGCCGCCCCCTCGCCCCTTAGCAGGGCTCGGCCTGTGTCTCGGATGATGGGCGGGTGCGCGTGTCCGCCGTGCTCCTCTCCGCCGATAGGCTGCCCTTATACTGGGCCGGCGGAGGGAGGTGCTCGATAGCCGGCGAGATTACGATCGCGGAGCTCGTTCGCAACGGCACCATGAGCGCCGAAGTCGCGGCGGTGCTATGGGCTGCCGTGGACGAAGAGGTCTCGTTCCTGACGGTCGCGGTGCCACGCTTCGCCGGCAAGTCTACGACCTCCGAGGCGGTCCTCGCCCTCCGGCGCCCGGAGGTGCCCCTGCACCGCTTTCATGGCGAGCCCGGCGTCCTCGACCGGCTGCGGCATGAGCGGCTCGGCGGCTACATCGTCGTGCCCGAGTTCAGCCAGGCGCCAGTCCCGGGCTACATCTGGGGCGAGCCCGTGCGCCAGGTATTCGACACCCTCAAGGCCGGCTATTCGCTCCAGGCCTCGCTCCACGCCCCATCACCGCAGGACGCCGTCCTCGAGGTGACCGCGGGCTGCGGCGTGGACGACGAGGATGCGTCGGCGATCGGTCTCATCATCTATATCGAGCGCTTCGGCCACGACCTGGCCGACTTCTGGCGGCGCATCGCCGAGGTATACGAGGTCGATTACGTCGAGGGCGGCCAGGCCGTTGGCCGCACCCTGTACCGCTGGTCCCCGGAGACCGACCGCTTCGACGCCGAGGAAGAGCCGCGCAACTTCGCGCGGGACACGGACCTGCTGCTTGCCCGCGCCGAGCTCCTGGGGGACCTTGCGCGCTCCGGCCATACCGCTGCGGCGGACGTGGCGGCAGCCCTGGAGCGCTTCCGCGCCGCCCACGGCTGACGCGTGCTTGCCAGCCTCGCGCTGACGGCACTGCCGACGGAGGCAGATCGCATCTTTGGGCGTAGGGAAGGCTGCTTGATATACTCGATTGGGCCGCTGGAAGCGGCCAGGGGAATGCCTCGCCGATGATGAACCGTCAGCCCGCCAACCGCCGCGCCCGGCGCCGCGCACCGCGCTCCTACACCGACGTCCGCCGCGCCGAGCTACCCGGCCTGCTGGGCGTGATCACCAATCCCAAAGTCTTCGTAGTGGCAATGGTCGTAATGGGCCTCTCGATGCTGCTGAGCGTGCTACCGCTTGGCATTGGAGGGGCGCAGCCGACAGACGATGGCCAGATCCACCAGGCTGGCGAACTGGAAGACAAGCCGATCGTGAGCGCTGACGAGACGCCGCAGCCGCAAGTCAGCACGACGCCGACCGTGAAGCGCTACGACTCGCCGCCGAGCCTGCATATCGACCCTTCCAAGCGCTACGTGGCGACCGTGAAGACCTCGAAGGGCGACTTCCAGATCGAGCTGGACCCGAGCCAGGCGCCCGAGACCGTGAACAGCTTCGTCTTCCTGGCCCGCGAGGGCTACTACAACAACACGCCCTTCATGCAGCTGGCCCGGGACCAGAGCGGCGGCAAGTTCGTCGCCCAGGCGGGCGACCCGACCTGCAAGCCGGGTGTCCTGTGCCAGGCCCTGGGCACGCCGGGATACTCGATCCGGAAGGAGACTACGAGCCTGCCCTTCAGCCGCGGCGCGGTGGGCATGGGAGGCAGCTCGCCGACCAGCAATGGCGGGCAGTTCTTCATCTCCTTCGGCGACTACCCCGCTCTCAACGGCAAGTACACCATCTTTGGCCGGGTTATCTCCGGCATGGACGTCGTCGACCGCTTGACCCTGCTCGACCTCACGCAGGGCGAACCCGGCCCCGCGGACACGATCATCTCCGTGGAGATCGCGGAGAGCTAAGCCAGGCCTCCCTCGGTCCGAAGGGCTCAGGACGGAGGGAGCCCTTCGACAGGCTCAGGACGGAGCCCTAGACTGGAGCGAGGCCATGAGCAGCAGCCGGGACATTCGCGACCTCTGGACGTCCTTCTTCGAGGCGCGCGGCCACAAGCGCATCCCTTCCTCCTCCCTGATCCCGGTGGGCGACCCGACGCTGCTCTTCACGACGGCGGGCATGGTGCAGCTCAAACCCTGGTTCATGGGCCTCGCCGAGCCGCCGGCAAGGCGCCTCATCTCGATCCAGAAGGTCCTTCGCACCTCTGACATCGAAGCGGTGGGGAACGAGCGGAACCAGACGTTCTTCGAGATGCTGGGCAACTTCAGCGTCGGGGACTACTTCAAGGACGAGGTCATCCCGTGGGCCTGGGAGCTGGCGACTACGCCCTGGCCGAATGGACTCGGCCTGGAGCCGGAGAGAGTCTGGGCCACCATCTACCTCGACGACGAAGAGTCGTTCGACCTGTGGCGCAAGGTTGGCATCCCGGCGGAGCGCATCGTCCGCTTCGGCGAGAAAGAGAACTACTGGTTCGCCGGCCCCGTCGGGCCCTGCGGCCCGAATACGGAGATCAACTACGATTTCGGGGAGGGTTTCGGTTGCCGGCGCCCTGATTGCGGCCCGAACTGCGAGAACCCCAAGCCGGACGGCAGCGGCGAGTGCGACCGCTTCCTGGAGTTCTGGAACCTTGTCTTCATGACGCTGTACCAGGCCGAGGACGGCAGCCGGACGCCCTTGCCCCAGAGGAACGTGGACACGGGCGCCGGTTTCGAGCGCTGGGCCACGCTGCGCCTCTGGCTGGAGGGCGTCGACTGGCGGGGGAAGCCGAAGGACTGGCGCGCGCTGGGCGTCCGGCCCACGAACTACGACACGGACCTTTTCGGCCCCCTGCTGGACACCATCGGCGGGATCGTTGGCAAGTCGTACGAGGAGGCCTCGCCCCAAGAGCAGCGGGCGATGCGCATCATCGCCGACCACTCCCGGGCCGCCACCTTTCTCATCGCCGAGGGCCTGACGCCCAGCAATGAGGGCCGCGGTTACGTCCTCCGCCGCCTCATCCGCCGGGCGACGACGTACGGGCAACGCTTGAAGCAGGGCGAGCAGTACCTGGCCCGGACGGCGGCGACGATCGTCGACATAATGTCGCACGCTTACGAGCAGCTGGAGCAGCAGCGCGAATTCGTCCTCAAAGTGCTCCGAGGCGAAGAGGCGCGCTTCTTCGAGACGCTGGGGTCGGGCCGGGCCCAGATCGCCGACTTCCTCCGGGCCCGTCCGGACCGCAAGCTGACGGGGCGCGAGCTCTTCTACCTCTGGGACACGCACGGCTTCCCGCCCGAGCTGACGCTGGAGCTGCTGGCCGAAGAGGGCGCCGGCGTCTCGGACATGGACGAGTTCGAGCGCGAACTCGAGGCCCAGCGCGAGCGCTCCCGCTCCGCGTCACGCTTCGAGGGCGAAGCCGAGCGTATCCAGGCCTACGCCACCCTCGGCCTCGAACCAACGACGTTCCTCGGCTATGACACCCTGACGGCGACCGCAGCCGTGCGCGGCCTCGTTACCGAAGGCCGCGTCGCTACCGCCCTCGAGGCTACGGAGACGCATGGCGCCCGGGTCGAGGTCGTGCTCGACCGGACGCCCTTTTACGCCGAAGGCGGAGGCCAGGTGGGCGACAAGGGTGACCTGGTCTGGGACGGCGGCCGGTTCGTGGTCGAGGACACGCAGGCGGTGGGTGAGGGCGGCGTCATCGCCCACGTCGGCCGGCTCGTGGAAGGCCGCCTTGCGGCCGGCATGCAGGTCGAAGCCCGCGTCGACCCCGAGTTGCGCGCCGACACGATGCGCAACCATACGGCCACGCACATCCTCCACGCGGCCCTGCGCCAGACGCTGGGCTCCCACGTCCGCCAGGCGGGCTCCTACGTCGGCCCGGACCGGCTTCGCTTCGACTTCACGCACCTGGAAGCGCTGACGCCGGAGCAAATCGCCGAAGTCGAGGCACTGGCGAACCGTGTCGTGCGCCAGAACATCGAGGTGCACGTGAGCATGGAGCCTTACGAAGAGGCGATCGCCGGCGGCGCGCTCGCCTTCTTCGGTGAGAAGTACGCGGAAACGGTGCGCGTGGTGGGGATCTGCGAGCCCGAAGCTGACCGCTGCTTCAGCAAGGAGCTTTGCGGCGGTACTCACTGCCACGCCTCCGGTGAGGTGGGCGTCATCATCATCGTGCACGAGACTTCGATCGGCGCGGGGATGCGGCGCATCGAAGCCGTGACCGGGCGCGCGGCCGTGGAGCGCATCCGCCGCAACGAGGACGCCCTCGCCGGGGTGGCGGCCCTCCTCCGTGCCCAGCCGGGCGAGATCGGCGCCCGCATCCAGGCGCTTCAGGAGGAGGTGGAGGCGCTACGGCGCAAGGTGCAGGCCCTGGAACGCGCCGCCGCCCGCGACGAGGCCGAGGAGCTCATCGCCCGTGCCCGGAACGTCGACGGCGTCTCCGTGCTAGCCGCACGGGTGACGGCCAGCAGCACGGACTACCTGCGCGAGCTCGGCGACGGCCTGAAGGCGAAGCTGGGCAGCGCCGTCATCCTCCTCGGCGCGGACATCGGCGGCAGGCCGGCCTTCGTGGCGATGTCGACGCCGGACGTCGCCAGTCGGGTCCCGGCAGGCGACGTCGTGCGCGCCGCCTCGCAGGCGTCCGGCGGCGGCGGCGGTGGCAGGCCGGAGCTGGCCCAGGGTGGCGGGACGGACGTCTCGAAGCTCGACGAGGCCCTGGCGGCCGGGGCGAAGCTCGCGGAACAGAAGCTCATGACCTGACGCTTTCACCCGCGGGGCGTCGATCGCTGGTTAATCTCTCCTTCAGGGGTGTGCCCTGGCTCTCAACAGTAGGAATCACGGTGGGGCTCAGTATCGCCGACTACGCGCACGGGCAGGCCTCTGTCCGGACTCCCGGGACGGGCAGTGGGGTGGCTGAGGGCAGCCTCCCCCGGGAGGGCCGGCTCCTCGGCCTCGACGCCGGCGAGCGCCGGATCGGCGTGGCAATCTCGGACCCGGAGCAGCGGCTCGCGGTGCCCCTCAAGACGGTCGAGCGTCGCGGGGCCGAATTTGCCGAACTCAGGGATATCGCCCGGGCGGAGGAGGTCGTCGGCCTGGTCGTGGGGCTGCCGCTATCGCTGAGCGGGGAGGCCCGGGCTCAGGCTGAGCTGGCGCGAGAGTTCGCGCGGCAGGCCGCGGACAGGCTAAACTTGCCCGTCGCCTTCTGGGACGAGAGGCTGTCGAGCCAGGAGGCGGACCGGATGCTGGCGGGGGGCCGCTCCCAGCGGCGGGAGCAGGGCAGGCGCTCCTCTCGCGGGCCCCAGGGCCGGCCTGGGAAAGGCGCGACGGACGTCGTCGCGGCTACCATCATCCTGCAGGCATACCTCGACAGCATTCGCGGCTCGCGATTTGACGACTAGCGCACTCAACTCCGCCTTTTTCGGCATTGGCCTGGCCGCCGTTATCGTCCTTGCCGGCTGGGTGATCAAAGACTCGCCGTCTTCGATCTCGAAGCGGGCGGCCCCGGTCCGCGTCCTCGAGAACGCGGAGACCGTGTTCATCGAGGTGAAGCCGGGTGACAATGCAGCCGACATCGGGCGGCGCCTCGAGGCGGCCGGGGTCATCCAGGACGCCTCCTCCTTCAGCCTCCTCGCCCGGGCGACAGGCGCCGAGCGCGGCCTAGCGGCCGGCGAGTACGAATTCGAGCAGGGCACGAGCGTGGTGGACGCGCTGTCGCGCATACGCAAGGGCCTCACGGCGGCGCGCGTGGTGACCATCCCCGAAGGCCTGCGCATCGAGGAGGTCGCGGGCCTCCTCGAGCGCCGCGGCATCGTCAGGGGAGGCGACTTCCTTGCCGCCCTCGGGCTGCTGCAGGCAACCCCCGCGAACGGCTCCAGCCTTCTGGCGGCGAGGCCACCCGGCGCCGGTCTCGAAGGCTACGTCTATCCCGCGACCTACAGCTTCTCGCGCCGCGCGACCGCGGGCGAGGTCGCAGCGGCAATGCTGAGAGCGCTCGAAGAGCGGTTCACTCCGGAGATGCGCGAGAAGGCGCGGCAGCTCGGCCTCACGCCGCACGAGGTGATCACGCTGGCCTCCATCATCGAGCGCGAGATTGTCGTGCCCGGGGAGCGGCCACTGGTCGCGAGCGTGTACCTGAACCGGTTGCGCATGGGGATCGCGCTCCAGGCCGACCCGACTGTCCAATACGCGGTGGGGCCGCCACCGGGCACTCTGGGGCTACTCAGCTACTGGAAGCGAGAGCTAACGGCGCAGGACCTGCAGTCGCAGTCGCCATATAATACCTACGCGAGGCCGGGACTGCCGCCGGGACCGATCGCGAACCCTGGGATCGACTCGATCCTCGCGGTCCTCAATCCTGCCCAGACGAGCTTCCTCTACTTTGTCGCCAAACCGGACGGGAGCCATGCTTTCTCGGCCACCTTCGAAGAGCACCAGCGCAACGTCCAGCTCTACCAGCGCTGACAGCTCCTGGCCGTGCGGCCAGCGAGGGCGGCAGTGAAGCTCGCCGCCCTGATCGGCTACCCGCTTGCGCACTCCGTGACTCCGGCGATGCACGCCGCCGCCTTCGGCGCGCTGGGCATCGACGCCCGTTGCGAGAAGTGGGTGACGCCTCCCGACGAGCTGCCGGCGACGGTCGCCAAGCTGAGGGCGCCGGAGATGCTGGGGGCGAACGTGACCGTGCCTCACAAGGAGGCCGTGATCCCGCTGCTCGACAGGCTTGATGAATCGGCAAGGCTGATCGGGGCCGTCAACTGCATCGCTCGCGCCGGCGACGGCGCCCTGAGCGGCCACAACACCGACAAGTACGGGTTCCTGCGGTCCCTGCGCGAGTCCGGCTTCGACCCGGCCGGGCGGCCTGTGCTGGTGCTGGGAGCCGGCGGCGCAGCGCGGGCCGTGGTCGCCGGGCTGATCGAAGCCGGCGCCGGCTCCGTGCGCATCGCCAACAGGACGCCGGAGCGTGCCCACGCCCTGGCGCGGGCATTTGGCCGCCCCGTCGAGGCAATCGAGTGGCAGGAGGAGTCGCTGGCCGCGGCCTGCGCGGCCGTGGACCTGATCGTGAACACGACTCCCATGGGCACGGCGCGTACGGCGCTGGCGGCAGAGTCGCCGCTCGACGAGCGGCACTTCCGGCCCGGGGTCTACGCATTCGACCTCGTGTACAACCCGGCGGAGACGCCCTTCCTCGCCGCGGCAAGGAGCGCGGGGGCGGTTGCGGTAGGCGGACTCGACATGCTCGTCTACCAGGGAGCGGAGTCTATCCGCCTCTGGACCGGGCGCGAGCCCCCCGTCGACCTCATGCGCGAGGCGGCGCGCGAAGCGCTGCAGGCGCCCGGCGCCGCCGTGATCGCAGGAGAAGGCTAAGGTGGAGTACGGCATCGCGATCGTTGCTGTGTTCCTCCTCCTGATCGCCTACGTGATCCTGCAGGAGACCCGGGCGCAGATGCACTGGCGGAAGCTCGTGGCGGAGGGCAACGTCGACGCCGTGCGGCAGCTCCTCGAAGACGAGGTCGAGCGCTGGCACACGGAGCGGGTGCCAAAAGGCGTGCCGGCGTTGCTCTGGCACGGCATCCAGACCGTGGAGTTGATCGACGTCAGGCCGGACGCCGCGCGCCTCAACTGCAGCGCCGAAGCGGAGTACCAGCTTGTCCAGGGCCGTCGCGTCGAGACCAGCAGCCCGCTCGCCGAGGCCAAGAAGATCACGATGAAGCTCGCCGACATGGTCCTGTACGAGGTCCCGAACGTGAAGCTCGCGCGCGTGCAGATCGACGTGTACACGTCGTTCCGCGACGAGGTCGGGCACTCTGAGCCGCGGTGTATCCTGAGCACGATCGTCGAGCGGAAGGACGTGGAGGATCTGGACTGGGAGGGGATTACGCCCGAGGAGTTCGTAGCGCGCACCCGCGGCCGCTTCGCGGTCTCCGGGAACGGCGCGGTCCACCCCGTCGAGCCGTTGCCCTGGGAGGGCGGCGCCACCGCGGCTGACACGAGCCCGGGGAAGCAAGAAGGATGAAATGGGCCACCTGCGCTTTCTGACCGCCGGCGAGTCCCACGGCAAGGGCCTCCTCGTGATCGTCGAGGGCGTGCCCGCCGGGCTCCCGCTGAACGAGGGGTACATAGCCGCCCACATGCGCCGCAGGCAGCTTGGCTACGGCCGAGGCAAGCGGCAGCAGATCGAGCAGGACGCGGCGGAGATCGTCAGCGGCGTGCGCCACGGCCTGACGATGGGCAGCCCCATTGGCCTGCGCATCGAAAACAAGGACTGGAATAACGCCAACTGGCAGAAGCGCATGGCCGTCGAGCCCATCGAGGACGAGATCGAGAAGCTGACGCAGATGCGCCCCGGCCATGCCGACCTCGCTGGCTCGGTGAAGTACGGCCTCGACGACGTCCGCCCCGTCCTGGAGCGCGCCAGCGCCCGCGAGACGGCGGCGCGAGTCGCCGCCGGGGCGGTCGCGCGCAGGCTGCTCGAGGAGATGGGGGTGCGCATCCACAGCCAGGTGCTGGCGGTCGGCGAGGTCGAAGCGTCCCCGCCTGAGCCGCCGGACTGGGAGGCGGTCGAGGCCTCGCCGGTCCACTGCGCCGACGCCGCGGCAGAGAAACTCATGATCGAGCGCATCGACCGCGCCAGGGAGGAATTCGACACGCTTGGCGGCATCTTCGAGGTGCGCGCCACGGGTGCGCCGATTGGCCTGGGGAGCCACGTGCAGTGGGACCGCAAGCTCGATGGCCGCCTCGCCCAGGCGATCATGAGCATCCAGGCGGTAAAGGGAGTCGAGATCGGCACGGGTTTCGCAAACGCGCGCAGCCCCGGCTCGCAGGTGCAGGACGTTATCCTGCCCCGCGAGCAATGGTCGGACCGCCCCTGGGTGCACGCCTCCAACCGCGCCGGCGGCCTCGAGGGTGGCATCACGAACGGCGAGGACATAGTCGTGCGCGGCGCCCTCAAGCCGATATCGACGCTGCCGCGCCCCCTGGCTACGGCAGACCTGCACACCGGCGACTCCACGCCGGCGTTCTACGAGCGCTCGGACGTCTGCGTCGTGCCCGCGGCCGGGGTAATAGGCGAGGCGATGGTGGCCCTGGTGCTGGCCGACGCCGCGCTGGAGAAATTCGGCGGCGATCACGTCGAAGAGACGCTGCGCAACTTCCGCGCCTACCAGAAGACGACGGGCCCACGCGGTCGCGATAGACCGGATTAGAGCCGCGAGGCATTGCCGGTCTACACTTCTTCCATGTCCGCCTGCAGGCGATTGACCATTACCGGCTTCATGGGCACGGGCAAGTCCACGGTGGCGCGCCTGGTGGCGAAGAGGCTTGGTTGGGACGCAGTCGACAGCGATGACCTCGTTACGCAGGCCGCTGGCAAAGGGATGGATCGCATCTTTCATGAAGAGGGCGAGGCGGCGATGCGCGGCCGCGAGTTGGAGGTCTTCCGAGCGCTTGCTTCGCGCCAGGATGTCGTGGTCTCCGCAGGGGGCGGCGCGATGCTCCTGGAGGAGACCCGCCGCCTGATAGTCGAATCCGGGCTCGTCGTTTGTCTGACCGCTTCACCGGACACAATTACGGTCCGTCTCGACGCAGAGCAGGCCAGCGCCCGCCCGATGATTGCCACTTGGGAGCGCGGCGCGCGCGTCCGGCGGCTCCTGGACCAGAGAGCGGCTGTTTACGACCTTGCTGACTTCACGATTGCCACGGATGTCCTCTCGCCGGAGGAGGTCGCGGAGGAAGTCGTCCGGTTGTTCAGGACATACGGTGAGCGAGCCTGGCGCCGGCCGGGCCGCGTTGAGGAGCTAACGCGGACTCCTTCCATCCTGCCGCCTATCGTCGACGCTCCCGGCGCCGCCGTCATCGTCCGCACGCCGTCCGCCGACTACCCCGTATACGTTGGCTGGGGTGAGCTCGAGCGGCTCGGCGAACATGTCCGGCGCGCGACCGGCTCCCGGCGCGCTTTCCTGGTGAGCGACCAGTCGGTGATGCGCCATTGGGGCGAGGTCGCGCTCGCGGGCCTGCGGGCCGCCGGCCTGGAGACGGTGGCCTCGGCGTTGCCGCCCGGGGACGGGACCAAGAGCCTCGCCTCGGCGGGC
The DNA here is from genome assembly GCA_035574915.1 of Dehalococcoidia bacterium. Taxonomy (NCBI): domain Bacteria; kingdom Bacillati; phylum Chloroflexota; class Dehalococcoidia; species Dehalococcoidia bacterium. The sequence continues at coordinate 25,899 of DATLYJ010000016.1, forward strand.
AAGTTGTACGGTTGGCTCGCCGAACATCGCGCCGAGCGCAAGGACTCGATCGTCGCCCTCGGCGGCGGCATGGTGGGCGACCTTGCCGGCTTCGTCGCCGCGACCTACATGCGCGGCGTGCCCGTGGTGCAGGTGCCCACGACGCTGCTCGGCATGGTCGACGCCTCGATTGGAGGCAAGACCGCCGTCAACCACGCCGGCATCAAGAACATCGTCGGCGCCTTCTATCAGCCGCGGGCGGTAGTGGCGGACGCCGCAACCCTCAAGACCCTGCCGCGGCGCGAGCTCGTCGAAGGCATGGGCGAGGTCATCAAGCACGCCCTCATTGCCGATGCGTCGCTCCCGGACCTCCTGGAGGCGCGCCTTGAGGACCTCCTTGCGCTCGACCAGGCGCTTACCACCGATGTCGTCTCGCGCAATATCCAGATCAAGGCGTCCATCGTGAGCAGGGACGAGCGCGAGACCGGCGGCGTGCGCGAGTTCCTCAACTACGGGCACACGCTTGGCCACGCCTTCGAGGCCGCGGGCGACTACCAGGCCCTCTTGCATGGCGAGGCTGTCGCCGCCGGCATGATGGCCGCCGCGACGATCGGTGTGCGCATGGGCGTAACTCCTTCAGGGCTCCTGGAACGCCAGAGGCGCCTGATCGAGCGCGCGGGCCTGCCCTTGCGGCCGCCGCCTGGCCTGGACGCCGGCCGCGTGCGCGAGGCACTGGCCCTGGACAAGAAGGTCGTCAGCGGGACTCAGCGCTGGGTGTTGCTGGAGGACGTGGGTCGCCCCGTAATCCGCGATGACGTGCCCACGGGGCTCGTCGAAGAGGTGCTGCGCCAGCTTAACGGCTGAGTCCGTCCCTGAAGCCTACTTCCAGTTCGCGATGATCGCGTCGGCGATGAGGCCTGCGTAGAGCCGCACGCCCGCGCCTGTAAGGTGCACGCCGTCGTTGCCGAAGAGCTCCGGGTGCCCCTCGCTCGCGGCGTACCAGTCGACCAGCACAGCGTTCCGGTAGGAGGCTACGCCGCGGGCGATCACGCTGTTGTTGGCCTCCTCCCAGGGGCGAGGGACGCGCACGTTCACGAACACTACCAGTCGCACGTCCGCAAGGACGTCCATTACCTGGGCGAATTCCTTCGCGCTGAACGAGCCGTTGCTGCCGAAGGCAATGACGACGACGTCACCCAGGCGGCCTTCGTCCCTGCGTTGCCGCAGCAACCCGATGCCGGCCCAGACCTGCCGGCCGACCTCGGCGTCGACCTCGATGTCGCCGATGACGTAGGCAAGCTGGCGGGCCGCGCCGAGGAGCACCGAGTCGCCGATCGCGGTCACGCTGAGTCCGTCGGGCATAGGGACGGCGCCAACGGCCGGGAGCGGGCGGGCCGGCGGCGCGGCGGCAGGCGCGGGTGGCGGCGGCTGCGGGGCAGGTGCAGGTCTCGCCGCTGGCAGTGGCGCCCACTCTTCGGCCAGCACCGAAGCGTCGTCGCTCTTGTAGACATAAGGAACGAGAGGCTGGGGGACGGCGTCGCTGTGACTGGCCCGCGCCGAAGAAGGGCTCGCGGCCGTGAAGGACACCGCGACGGCGACGACGCCAACGACGCCGGTCAGCGTCCCCAGGGTGCGTCTATAGCCCCACGTATCGGCCGCCGGCGAGACGAGGCCGGCCCAGAGCCGCGAGAGCGCACCGCGCCGGCACGGCATCTCTACGAGCCGGAACGAGGCCTCGGACACGGTGGCGATGAGGGCGAGCTGGGCCGGAAGGAGCCACCAGGCCCCTTCTGCCAGGGGTGCGGTGAGGAGCAACAGGGGCCAGTGCCAGAGGTAGACGCCGTAGGAACGCAGCCCCAGCCAGCGCAGGGGCGGGATGCCGAGTGGCTTCGAGATCAGGTCTGACGGCAGGGAGACGGCCAGGATTACGCCCGCCGTCCCGAGGCCTGTGACGAGGAACCCGCCCCTGTACAGAAAGGGTTCGTACTGGCCGATCAGCAGCATGGCCCCAAGGAGTGTCGCCAGTCCGGCCGCGCCGGCTACTCCTGCGAGCGCCCGCATCCCGGGTGAAGTCTGGCCCCCCGGCGGGGCGAAGCAGGCAAGCGCGGCGCCGAGCAGGAGCCCGGCCGCGCGAGTGTCGGTGCCGTAGTAGATGCGCGAGGCGTCGTACACGTCCTCGTACAGCGTCGCCATCAGGACCGCCGAGGCGCAGGCCGCGAGGAGGAGTGCCGCCGCCGCTAGGCGCGGCCTCAGCAGGCGCAGCATCAACGCGAGGACGACAGGCCAGACGATGTAGAACTGTTCCTCGACCGCGAGCGACCAGAGGTGCTGCAGCAGCGGCGGACGGCCGAAGCTCTCGAAGTAATCGACTCTCGAGAAGATCAGGTCCCAGTTTGTGACGTAGAAGAAGGCGGCGAGGGCGTCAGAGCGCAGCGCTGGCAGCTCTCCGGGAGAAGCCAGCGCCGCGCCCGCCAGTAGCGCCAGCAACAACACGAACAACGCCGGCAGGAGCCGCCTCGCCCGCCGGCCCCAGAAGTCGACCACAGCAAGGCTCCCCGTCTCGCGCCATTCCGCCAGGAGGCCGGCGGTGATGATGTAGCCGCTGATCACGAGGAAGACTTCGACGCCGAGGAAGCCGCCCGGAAGCCATGACTGTCCGGCGTGATAGAGGACAACGGCAATGACGGAGAGCGCGCGGAGGCCGTCGAGGCCGGGCAGGTAAGGCGTGCGCTTGCCTTCCTGCACGCCGCTATATCCCGGCAGCGCGCGGAGAGGTCCTCCTGCCGGCCCCGAGGGCCGGCTCCGTGCGGCCATGCAGAGCCCCGGAGGGAGTAGCTCCAGCGCGATATCTTTCGCGGGCGAGGTGAGTGGAGCTCACGTCCGAAGTATAGTCCTCGCTCTAACGCCGCGGCCATAAGGGATTACAGCACTGTGAGCGATGACAGACAGATGATAGATGGCAGTTGACCCACGGCGATTGCGGGACTAATGATGGGCATGCGGCGCCGGCTTGTAGGCGCCGCTTCCTGTCCCGGCCCCTGGCCGGCATTCGGAACGGACGATGAAGTGACGAAAGCTGTCGAGGCCTTTGCCGCTGAGTGGGCGGCCCTAACCGGAGCCTCGCGCATCGAGCTCGTCGGCCCGGAGGACGAGGCCAGGCTTACCGAAGAGGCGCTGAGCGCGGGCGAGGTCCAGCCTGTGTTCGGCCACCGCTACTACGCGCGCTCATACGTCAAAGACACGGCACGTTCGGAAGAGCGCACCTTCGTATCGACGTCGTCAGAGCGCGACCGCGGCGTCTACAACAACTGGCGCTTCGCGGCCGACCTCAAACCCAGGGTGATGTCACTGATGGAGGGCGCCTCACGGGGCAAGACCATGTACGTGATCCCGTACCTGATGTCGAACCCGGGGTCACCCCTGGCGCCGTGGGCCGCGGGCGTCGAACTGACGGACAGCCGCCTGGTGGTCCTCCACATGCTGCGCATGACGCGCGTCGGCCTGAGTTATCTCGGCGGCGGAGGCGGCTTCGTCAAGGGCGTGCACGTCACGGGTGACCTCGAACACCTCGGGCAGGGGACGCCGGACGACCGCCGTCACTTCGTGACCGTGGCAGACGAGCGCTTGATCATCCACTTCGGCTCCTCCTACGGTGGCAATGCCCTGCTCGCGAAGATCGCCCACGGCCTGCGCCAGGCCTCCTACGACGGCTGGCGCAGCGGGCGCTTTCTCGCCGAGCAGTTCATGCTGATCGGCGTCCACGACAGGCTCACCGGCGAGACGTCCTACATTGCCGGGGGTTTCCCCAGCGCTTCCGGCAAGACCAACCTGGCGATGCTGGTGCCGCCGCCACCGCTGGACCAGCGATACGAGGTCCAGTTCCTGGGTGACGACATAGCCTGGATGTATGTCGATGAGGCGGATGGCCGTCTTTACGCCATGAACCCGGAGTATGGAGTCTTCGGGGTGGCCAAAGACACTAACGAGCGCACTAATCCCAACGCGATGCGTGCCATCGGACCGGACACCGGTACCCTCTTCACCAACACCGCCTACAACCCGGCGACGCAGGACGTGTGGTGGGAGGGTAAGACGGAGGTACCGCCTCGCGGTGGCGGCTGGCTCGACTGGCGGGGACAGGCGATCCCGGAAGCGCCACTGGGCGGCCGCGACGGCGCTACCCAGGAAGAATGGTCTCACCCGAACAGCCGCTTCACCACTGCCCTGAAGAACGTACCCAACCTCAGCCCGCGCTGGCAGGACCCGAAGGGCGTGCCGTTGGACGCGATAATATTCGGCGGGCGCGTGCGCCGGCGCGAACCGCTGGTCCGCGCCATTCTCGACCTCGCCGACGGGGTCTACGACGGCCTCACGCTCGGGGCAGAGGCGACGGCGGCGGCCGAAGGCAAGGCCGGCGTCCTGCGATACGACCCCATGTCGATGCGGCCGTTCCTCAGCTATGGCGAGGGAGACTACGCCCGGCACTGGCTGGATGTGCTCGGACGCGCGCGGGAGCGGCCCATCTTCGCCCACGTCAACTGGTTTCAGCGCGACGAGTCTGGCGCTTATCTGTGGCCCGGCTACGGCGAGAACCTGCGCGCTCTCCTCTGGCTCCTTGACCTCAAGGCCGGGCGGGTAAAGGGATGTGAGACGCCGGTCGGCGTGATTCCGGCGCCGGGTGAGCTCAACCTCGAAGGGCTGGACATCCCGGCGTCCCGCCTCGAGCGCCTGCTGCGCTACGACCCCGAAGAATGGCGTCCTGAGGTCGAGAGCCGGCGCGAGCACCTCCGCCAGTTCGAGCGGCTCCCCGAAGAGATCTGGAAGGCGCACGAACGGCTCGCCGAAGCCGTCGGCGCCTAGCCCACTCGCAGCACCGCGGCGCCTTCGACGCGCCCTTCGGCCAGATCGACCAGCGCTTCGTTTGCCTCCTCCAACGCAAAGGTGCGCACGGTGGTGCGGACGCCAGCTTCTGCCGCCAGCGCCATGAACTCGGCCGCATCCGCCCGCGTGTAATTCGCCACGCTGACGATATTGCGCTCGAGCCAGAGCAGCTCGTAAGGGAAGGAAGGCATCTGGTCGAGGTGAATGGCATTGATTGCTACCGTGGCGCCCCTCGCCAATGCCTTCAGGGCGGCGACGACGACGCTCCCCGTGGGCGCAAACGTCACGGCAGCGTCCAGAGGCGCGGGCGGGAGATCGTCGTAGAGGCCGTACCAGTCCGCGCCGGCCTCGAGCGCGCGGACCCGGTCCTTCTCGCTCCGGCTACAGACGAAGACCTCACAGCCCCAGTGCTTCGCGACCTGCAGCGCCAGCAGGGCCGAGGCGCCGAAGCCGTACAGGCCGAGGCGCCCTCCCGGCTGGATGCCCGACCGCTTGAGAGACCGGTAGCCGATGATCCCGCCGCAGAGGAGCGGCGCCGCCGCGACGTCGTCGGCGAAGGACTCAGGGAGGCGCAGGGTGAAGGCGGCCCGCACCACCATGCGCTCCGCGAAGCCGCCGTCGCGGTCCCAGCCCGTGAACTCGGCCTGCTCGCACAGGTTCTCGCGCCCGCCGGTACAGAAGCCGCAGGCGCCGCAGGCCCCGGCCAGCCAGCCGATGCCCGCCCTCTCCCCGACACGCCAGCCTTCGACGCCCTCACCGACGGCTTCGACCCGCCCGACTGCCTGGTGTCCGGGCACGACCGGCAGCCGGCGCGGCGCGATGTCCCCTTCGCACAACTGCAGGTCCGTGCGGCAGACGGCACAGGCGGACAGCCTCAGCAGCAACTCGCCCGGGCCGGGGAGGGGAGCCTCGTAGTCCTCGAGTCCCAGCGGTCGGGCCGCGGCCCTCCGGGGCGACCTGAGCACCATCGCGCGCATCGCTACTAGTGTGCCCCAACGGCCTGGCAGCGTCGCGCTAGCGTCATCGGGGACGTAACCTTGGGAAGGTGGCAAAGCGTCGCTCCGTCCTCTACCGGCATTTCTCGCCGGAGAGCAACAGGCTCTACCTGCTTTTCCAGGAGCCGGGCGACCTCCCGAACCTCGAGATCGCGGGCATCAAAATGAAAAGCGCGGCGCCCACCATCAGCGCCGTACTCGAGGCGTCTCTGGAGGCGTTGCGGCCCCTGGAAGGCGTCTGCCTCGATACCTGCGGCGGGCTGGGCTACAGCGCCATCGCGATGGCCCGGGCGCCCGGCGTCATCCGCGTCGTCTGCTTCGAGGCGGACCCAGAGGTCCTCGAGGCCGCTCGACATAACCCCGAGTCACGCGACCTGTTCGAGAGCCCGAAGATCGAGCTGAGGATGGAGGACGTCTTCACAGGCATCGATTCACTTCCGGAGGCTTCGTTCGACCGGATCTTTCACGACCCGCCTCGCCTGAGCATGGCCGGGGAGCTCTACTCGCTGGACTTCTACAGGAAGCTCTTCCGCGTCCTCAAGCCCGGTGGCCGCCTGTTCCACTACACCGGCGCGCCGGGCGAGAAGCAGGGCAAGCGCATCCGCGAGGGGATAGTCCGGCGTCTCTACGAGGCGGGCTTCGACCGGGTGCGCGCCGTCCCTGCCGCGCAGGGTGTCTCCGCGGTCAGACCCGGGCCGCGGCGCGGGTGAGGACCGGGGCGTCCTGCATGACCATCCGTGCCGCCCGGCGCCCGATCTCGACGGCGAAGTTCGTGCCCCTGTCCCAGGGGTAGACCTGGCTCATGGAGGCGAAGTACACGCCCGGGATGGGCGTGCGGATTGGGGGGATGTGGCGCGAGTGGTTCAGGGGCGGCACCGGCTGCGCGTACGGCGTCCTCCACAGCCAGGTCTCCCGCACCCAGGAAGGCTCGAAGGCCGGGTTGAAGCGGCGCAGCGCCGGGATGAAGCGCTCCAGGAGTTGCTCCTTGGTCAGGCTGAAGTATTCGTGTTCCGGCGGCAGGTAATCGCCGCAGTAGACCAGGTGGTCGCCGCCGTAGTGGGCCGGGTCCATGTAGTTCGTATGCTCTACCAACGCCAGGAACGGGAAGCCGGCTTCCTTGGGGATGTTGTGCCAGTAGTAGGGGGTCAGTTGCCGGTCCAGCGCTAGCACGAGCACGACAGCGCCCATGGACTTCATCTCCAGCAACTTGCCGGCGTACTCGGGCGGCAGCTCCGGCGTCATGCGCGCCATCAGCGCCGGCGACGAGGTCGAGAGCACGGCCGCGAACTCATCGACTCCGCCCGCGCTTTCGACCACGACCGAATCGGCGCGGCGTTCGATCTTGCTTACCGGGGAGTTCAGGCGGATGTCGGCGCCCTGTCCTGCGACAACGCCCGCGAACCTGTCCAGGAAGCTCTGGAACCCGCCCTTGAACGTCCCGAGCCGGGTGGTGCGCACGTGCAGGCGCGCCCACATCCACGCCATGTTTACCGTCCCCAGGTTCTCCTCGCCGAACTTGCCGACCAACAGGGGCTTCCACAGCGCCTGATAGACCCGCTCGCCGAACCAGCGGCGCATCCAGGCGTCCGCCGTGACGCGCTCCAGCGGCTGCCAGCGGGGCGTGAAGCGCAGATACGCCGCCACGGCGGCAAACCGGGCCGTCTCCAGGGGCCCGAAGTGTCTGAGCAGGAACTTCAGGATGGAGGCGGGCGAGTCAAAGGGCTCCCATTTGCCCTCGTAGTAGACGACCGTGTACGGCCGTGGAAAGAGCACATCGTCCCGCCAGCCGAGCTCGTCGATCAGGCCGAGAATCGCCTTATCGGAGGCGAACCAGTGGTGGTAGAACTTCTCCAGCGTCCACTCCCAGTGGTCCGCCTTGAAGCCAGAGGCCAGCCCGCCGACGCTCCCGCTCGCCTCAAAGACCGTAACGCTGTGCCCGGCCCTGGTCAGGTCGTAGGCGGCGGCCAGGCCCGACGCGCCTGCGCCAATGATCCCGACTCTCACTCGCCCGCTCGCGGCGCCGATGGGCGCGGACCGGCGACCACCTTCGGCGCGCTAAGGTCATGTCCCTCGCCGGCCGGCGGCCGCCCGTTGTCGTTGCCGATGCCCATGATCTGGCTGAGCGAGAACTGCATCTGCCAGAGCAGGACGAAGCCCACCACGGTGACCGGCCCCAGGAGCAAGGCGTGCAGCCCGATGGCATAGGCCGCTGCCGCTTCCGCGTCCGACATGAAGGCGAGCAGGATCGTCTTCGTGGTCGCTTCGAAGGGCCCCACGCCGCCGGGCGAGGCGAGGATCGATAGGGCCAGGTTCGCGCCCGCCGCTATCAGGTAGTACACGTGCAGGCCCACATCGAGATCGAAAGCCACCCCGACGACGACGTACATCGAGGTCTCGACGGACCAGGAGGCGAAGGTCAGGACGGCAGCGCTAACCATCACGGCCGGGTTGCGCAGCGACTGCACGCCCGTCAGGAAGTTATCGAGGAGCCCTTCGACCTTCTCTTCCAGCCCGTGCGGCAGCAGGTTCAGCACCCGCAGGGCGAGAGCCCGCGCCCGGTTCGGCGAAAAGGCCAGCGTCACGAGGACAGAGGAGGCGCCGATGAAGACGAGCGCGGTCCCCACGCCCACGGTCTTCACGCCGGCGCTTGTGCCCGAGAAAATCGTGACTGCCGCCAGGATAGCCACGAGCACAAGGCCGTCGAATGTGCGGTCCACGGCGATTGTGCCGAGGGCGGCCGACTTGCTCACCTTCTCGCGCTCGCCGATGAGGTAGGCGCGCACCAGTTCCCCGACCCGCGCCGGCATGACGTTGTTGGCCGTCAGCCCGACCAGCACCACCGGGTAAAGCCGGCGGGTGCTGACGCGCCGGACGGGGTCCAGGAGTATCCGCCAGCGAATGGCGCGGATCCAAAAGCCGACGAAGTAGAGCGGCACAGCGGCGAGTGCCAGCACGTAATCCGCCTGCCGCAAGTTCTGGACTATCTCGCCCAGGTCTATCCGGTAGAGGAAGTACGCGAGGAAGGCCAGGCTGATTATCAGCCCGAACCAGAAGCGCTTACGCTTGAGCAACGGCCCGGGACCCGTGTGAAATGATTGCTCTCACAAAAGATATTCGGCCTGACGCAGATCGAGTATAGGAACGGCGCGAAAGGCGGGTCAACGCGCATCGCCTCGCCCTGTCCGGGCATCACGATGTTGACACTCCCGCGCTTGAAGATCATGATTGGCCCACCACGCCGCCAAATCTGCAAGGAGGCGCCGTTAGATGGCCGTCCGCGGATACGTCCTCATCGAAGCCGAAGTTGGCAGGTCGAAGAGCGTCGCCGAGGCGCTCGCTGCCCTCAAGCACCCAGACGCCAACGTAACAGGTGTCGATACTGTCACCGGCCCCTATGACGTTATCGTGCAGATGGAGGCCGAGGACCTCGACAAGCTGGGTAACTGCATCACCGAGGGCATCCAGCACATCGACGGCGTGCAGCGCACAACCACCTGCCTGGCGGTGCGGCTGAGCTAGCCGCCCTCACTGCCCCTCGGATACAAGGCGCGCACCGGAGCGTGGGCACGCTCATGCTGACGCGCGCTGCGCCGCATCTGCCGGGCTAGACCAGCGCTGCCGGCGCCTCCGCGCCTCCGGCCCGGGCGCGGACGGCCGGACGCCGGATCGTCAGGACCAGGCCGGCGCCGATGGTCCACAGCGCCGCCAGGGCCAGGAAGGCCCCGTAGTAGTTCCCGACCTCGTCGAAGTACCAGGAGACCACCTGCGGCCCGCCGGCCCCGAGGAAGAGGGAGAAGGGCAGGGCCACGCTGCGCACCTGTCCCAGGTAGCGCCGCCCGAAATAGGTCGCCCAGATGGTCTCCTGGATCGGTATCTGGCCGCCGATGCCTGTCCCGACGAGAAGGAAGCCCAACACCAGGATGGGCAAGGACTGTTCCGCGGCCCCGAAGCAGATCAACACCATTGCCGCGGCGGCGATGAGAAAGCTCAGCGCCGCGGCCGTCTTCTCGGACGCGAGGTCCATGAAGGCGCCCCACAAGGGCTTCGTGAATGCCGCGGGCATCGCCAGCAGCGTGACCATGAGCGAAGCCGTGCCGCGACTGAAGCCTGAGTCGGTCATGAACGGGATGGTCTGGAGGAGCATGGTCCCGAGGCCAATGCCGGAGAAGCCGAAAGCGAGCACGATCTGGTAGAAGGCCCTTGTCCGGAGCGCCTGGGCTCGCGTCAGGGAGTTGTCGAAGTCGGCGCGCAGGCGGTCTCCCCGCGACGATGCCATCTCTTCGTCCGTCTTGTTGTCGGGGTTCAGGCCGTAGGCCTCGGGCGCGTTACGCATGAGCATGGCGGCCGGGTAGATGAGCGCCCAGGTCATGACGCCCAGGATGCGCCACCCGTCCCGCCAGCCGTAGTCGTCCACCAGGGAGGTCATCAATGGCGGCAGGATCACGCCGGCGAGCGAGACCCCCATCGACGAGATGCCGATGACGCGGCCTCGCTTTTCGACCCACCACTTCGACAGGGTGACGTTCACTACCAGGTTCCCGATAAGCGCCGCGCCGATGGTCGTGGCCACGCCGCGCAGCAGGACCCACTGCCAGAGCTCGGTTACTTCTGCCGTGAGCATGAGGGTGGCCCCGAGGACCGTTGCGCCCAGGAGCATCACGCGGCGAGCGTGGCCGCGGTCAACCTGGGCGCCGATGAAGAAGCCGGCGAACGCTGAGACGAACCGGCCGACCGTCTGTCCGGCCGTGAAGTCGCCGCGGCTCCAGTCCAGCGCCTCTGTCATTGGGCCGAGAAACACGCCGGCGACATAGGCCTGGGTGCCGGCCGAGACGAACTGAGCCACCAGCGCGACGCCTATCAGGTAGTAGCCGTAGTAGATGCGGGGCTTCGCCTTAGTTGTCGCCAGCGAAGGCGCCTGTTCGACGGAGGCCGGTGTTATTGCCATGAAGCAAGGACGCGGTTAGGCCGCTGGCCGCACTATAGACGTCCAGGCCGCCGGTTGGAATCCATACTTCTTCGGCGCCTGCGCCGCCATCGCTCCGGCAGGCTTACGCCCTTGCCTTTGCCTGACCCCTGCTAAGATCGGTCTGCAATGATGGACCCTCGCGACATGATGAGCATCGAGGAAGCGCGAGAGCGGATCCTCGCCGTGATCTCACGCCTGGAGCCGGAGGAAAAGCCGATATCGGACGCGCTCGGCCAGGTGTTGGCAGAGGACGTCGTCTCCCCGCTCACTATCCCGCCGCTCGACAACACAGCGATGGATGGCTACGCGGTCATCGCCGCCGACACGGCCGGGGCGTCGCCGGACGCGCCCGTACGCCTTCGCATCGTCGGGGAGGTGGCTGCAGGCTACATCTTCCCAGGGCGCCTGGAGCGCGGACAGGCCGTCAGGATCATGACCGGGGCGCCAATTCCCGAAGGGGCGGACGCCATCGTCCCCTTCGAAGAAACGGATGAGCCGCCGGGGAGGAACTTTGGCGCCTTCGCGAAGTCGGCCGAGTCGGTCGGCGTGTTCAAGGCCGCGCTGCCGGGCGCGAACATCCGCCGTGCCGGCGAAGACATCCGTGCCGGCGAGACGGTGCTCCGCGCGGGCACGGAGCTGCGCGCCGCCCAGATCGGCGTGCTCGCTTCCGTGGGCATGTCGCGGGTCAGGGTTTACCGGCGCCCCGTCGTCGCCATCCTCTCGACGGGCGACGAGGTGCTCGAGCCGGGCATGCCGCACGAGCCCGGCAAGATCTATGACGCCAACTCCTACAGCATCGCCGCCCTGGTCGCTGAGGCCGGCGGCATCGCCAGGCGCCTCGGGATCGCGCGCGACACGGTCGAGGACCTTACGGCCAAGGTCCGCGCTGGCCTCGACGCCGACTTGCTCATTACGTCGGCCGGCGTCTCGCGCGGCGACTACGACGTCGTGAAGGACGTGCTCATGCGGGAGGGCGAGATTGGCTTCTGGACGGTGCGCATGCGCCCCGGCAAGCCGCTCGCCTTCGGCACCTTCCGCTCCGGCGGGCGCTCGGTGCCTCACCTGGGCCTTCCCGGCAATCCCGTGAGCTCGATGGTGACCTTCGAGTTGTTTGGCCGCCCCGCCGTCTACAAGATGATGGGCCGCTCCGGCTGGGAGCGCCCCGTGCTGCGCGTGACGCTCGAGGAGCGGGTGGTGAATACGGACCCGCGGCGTTTCCTGGCTCGAGCCATCGTCCGCGAGCGTGACGGGCGCTACGTCGCTACCCTGACGGGCCCGCAGGGCAGCGGCATCCTCACCTCGATGGCGCTCGCGAATGCGCTCGTGGTCTGTCCCGAAGACCGCACTTCGCTGGAGCCGGGCGACGAGGCCGATGCCATGATGCTCGGGCCGGCGCTGCGCGACTAAGCCCTGACCGCGAACCCGCGAAGTCTGCCTTCGGCCCGCGACCAGGCCGCGTCCACGCTGTCTACCGCGGCATGGCGCGGCCCGCGATGGACGTCTGCGAGGAGCCTGTCGAGCTTCGCGGGCTCACCCTCGGCGAGGACTTCCACGGAACCGTCCGGGAGGTTGCGCACCCAGCCCGATAGCCCGAGCGCGTTCGCCTGCCGCTCGACGAAGAACCTGAAGCCGACGCCTTGCACGCGCCCCTTGATGGCGGCGTGGAGCCGGGTGGCGCCGTCCGGCGAGGCGCGCGCCAGCGCGAATGTCGTGAGCCAGGGCGTATTGGGCCGCTGCGCCTGCGCGTCGAAGGTGTGCTGCTCCTGCGGCTCGAAGCCGGCCACCCGCAGGTGTCCGAGCCACTCCGCCGGGTCGTAGTGGGCGAAGTAGCGGTCCCCGCGCACGGCGCCGCCGCCTCCGCGCTCCTCCTGCGTCATGATCCCGTCCCAGTCGCCCATCTTCATGAAGGTGCAGATTAAGCCGCCGTCTCTGAGGACTCGCCTCGCCTCGCGCAGGGCGGCATCGACCTGGGCCTTCGGCAGGTGAAGGAGGCTGGCGCTGGCCCAGACGCCGTCGAACAGGTGGCCTCGAAAAGGCAGATGGCGGCAGTCGCCTTCGACCAGGGCCCGGACTTTGCCCCGCCCGCGCGCGACCAGGAGCATGGAGCGCGTGAGGTCGAGGCCAGTGACTTCGAGGCCCAGGTCCGTGAGGGAACCCGCATCGATGCCAGGCCCGCAGCCCAGGTCGAGCACGCGCGCCCCGGGCTCGAGGAGGTCGCGGAAGCGCTGGTAGCGCCAGGGCAGGAAGCCGCCGTCGCGCCTGCGCTCCGCCCAGGCGGAGGCGTCCGCCTCGTACGCCGCCTTCGTCACCAGCACGGCATGGTCGTCAGACGTCACAGAACCGGCCCTCCTGTTCGACTCCCGGCCGCCGGCCTTAGAATACGCCAGCCCCGCCCGCATCTCAGGAGGACTCCATGGCCATCACGCTCGACTGGCTCGGCTGCGCGACCTTCCGCCTCACGATCAACGACGTCGTCGTCTTCCTCGATGCTTTCATGGACTTGCCGCCGGGAGCGCCGGATACAGGGATGAACACGTCGAAGGTCGACAAGGCGGACTTCATCGTCGTCGGCCACTCCCACTTCGACCATCTCTGGGGCGCCGAGCGCATCGCCCGCAACACGGGGGCCACCGTGATCGGCTCACACGAGAGCATCCGCCTGATGCGGGACGAAGAGGTGCCAGAGGAGCAGTGCATAGCCGTGGCCGGCGGCGAGCGGATCAAGCTCTCGGATGAGGTCTCGGTGCGCGTGTTCCCGAGTCAGCACTCCTGCATCTGGGCGCGCATGTCGGCCCCAGACGAGCCCTGCCTCGGCGACATGGGACTCACCCTCCAGGAGCGTCAGGCGAACCTGGCGCAGCGCTTCGCCCGCCGCGACCAACCGGCGGACGAGGCGCAGCGCGCCTATCGCGCCCAGAACCGCCAGCGGCCGCGCGGCGAGGGCGGCGCCTTGGCCTACCTCTTCGAGACGCCTGAAGGCTCGATCCTGTACAAGGACACTTCCGGCCACTGGACCGGCATCATGCGAGACCTCCGTCCCGACGTCGCCCTGCTCGCTGCCGCCGGCCGCGGCAACATCGACGGCGAGCCGATACAGGGTTCCCTGGCGCAGTTTGTCGCCCGGGAGGTCGACCTCCTCCGCCCGCGCCGGGTCATCATCAGCCACCACGACGACTGGAACGCCACCGGCGTCGACCCGGAGCGCACCTTCCTGCCCGTGCAGGAGGAGCTGAAGCGCCAGCACCCCCGCGTTGAGCTTGTGAAGCAGACGTACCAGGAACACTACCCCCTGCTCGCGGGCATCCGCTGACGCATGGAGGCCTTGATGGCCTGCGCAAGCATCCTGCGAGACGAGGGGGCGATCGCAGGCATCACCCTGATCCGGCCCGAGCGGGTTGAACATCGTCGGTGGCACGATGCTGCCTGACCTGGTCGCCGGCATGCACGAGGCCAGCGCGAAAGCGGCGCGCGCTGCCGCGGCTGAAGACGCCGCCCGACATCGCGAGAGGCCTTCCGGGGCTTTCTGCCCCTTGGCCACGAAGGCCCTGTATGCTCTGGCCACCGGCAGTGCGCCACGTGTTAGAATCGCCGCCGATCCCCCGCCGCTTTTCCGCCGTCCTCCATTCCTAGCCGAACCTTCAGGAGGTGTGCATGGCCACGCAGAAGCGCGACGCGGCGATCGTCGGCATCCACGAGTATCCGTCCCGAGCCGTCGGTCCCGGTGTCACGGAGATGCAGATACGGGTCGACAGCATCAGGGCAGCGCTGGAGGACGCCGGCCTCGGTTGGCAGGACATCGACGGCCTCTTCGACTACGGCGGTGGCGGCCTCAGCATGGCCGAGTACCTCGGCATAAGGCCCACGATCATCGACACGACCAGCGTGGGCGGGTCGAGCTTCGAGTTTCAGGCGGCCCACGCCCTCTACGCTATCCGCTCCGGCAAGTGCAACGTCGCGGTGCTCTCCTACGGCTCAACTGCCCACACACAGTCGCGCAACATCGGCACGGGCGGCTTTGCCGGCGGCGGCATGCCGACGCTGACCGGCAACATGGAGAACCCCTGGGGTAGCGTTCTCATCTCCAACTACGCGCTCGTCGCCCACCGGCACATGTACCAGTACGGCACG